>JANOGL010000198.1:0-2933 GCA_031405985.1 Acidobacteriota bacterium
CGGCGAGACAACGATGCCCACATTATTAGAAAGAGCAGAGAGCAGATGCGAGGTCCGCTCCATTAATCTGTCTGGTGTTTCAGCGTTTATCTGCGAATTCAGGCCATACTCCTCGCTGATGCGAAAAAGGTCGTCGTTCGAGATGCTCAAAACGCCCAGCAAATTGTCAACGTAAAAACGGTAACCTTTATCGGTCGGAATTCGCCCTGCGGATGTATGAGGCTGCTCAAGCATCCCCATCTCCTCAAGCTCGCTCATCACGTTTCGCAATGTCGCCGAACTCATACCGCTTGCATTCGCAAATCGCGCCGCAAGCACCTTTGAACCGACGGGCTCACCCGTAACGAAGTGTTCGTTGATAATGGCTGTTAGGATAACCTGACCGCGGGAGTCGGGAAAGGCCGTTCCCTTTTCATCGCCCGGAATTGCTTCGCGAGCAGTCATCCGTTTTCGGTGGGTTTGTTGCATACCGCCTGGTGGCTGTATGCTGTTCCCATATAAAGGGATAGCATTTCACAGCCGAGAAAGTCAAGAAAAATAGTTAAAATATATTAAACATCGTTTGTCTAATCAAGCAGTTCACTTAAATTCAGTTTACGAGGAAGCGTTTCGTCATTATGACCCGACACGCCCTGTGCCGCCGCTGCATATAATATTTTACCCGTATATTGGCATAAATCATACGATCCGCATACGCGGTGCCTCTTGTTTTGTGCGAGTTGGCGAGATTTGCCGCGACATGCCGCTCGATGGACAGCGCGGACTCGCGTTCATACTCGTCGGGAAATTGTTCCGCCGAAAGATTCCCCGTGAGGCGAACGACGCCTATAACGCCTTTATTAAATCTGACGACATTCGTGAGCGAGCCACAGTTCACAAACGCGAGCGAGGCCGCAAAGTCGTAACAACCTCGAAAGGTGAAGTTTACGACCTCGATGAGATTTTTGCTGCGGTAAACGAGCGTTACTTCGGCAGCTGGATCCGTAAACCCGTGCTGACATGGTCGGCGCAAAAAACCTATCGCATCTTGGGCCACCACGACGCAACTCACGACACGGTCGCGATCAGCAAGTCACTCGACTCAAAGAAGGTGCCGCAGTTCGTCGTCGAATATGTGGTCTTTCACGAGATGCTCCACATCGCCCATCCGGCGAAAAACATAAACGGCCGCCGCTACCACCACACGCCCGAATTCAAAAAAGACGAACGGCGATTTTTACACTACGCCGAAGCCGAACGCTGGATCGAACAGAATGTTAGTAAGCTAAGACGAGCAGCGAAAAGAAAGTAACAGGATAGACAGGATGAACAAGATAAAACTAGGTTTTTCCTATCCTGTATATCCTGTCCATCCTGTTTGAATCATTCCTGAGAAAATTGGGAGATTATCCAACCGATAAAGCCAAGATCCGAGACCGTTCGGCGCTCAACGCGACTCTGTGTAAGTCGATTCTCTTTACTGTAAATAGTATTAGGTTTGGCTCCGTCTTCAGATTTTTTCTCGGCCAGGACATTAACGACATCTTGAGCCAACGTGTCTTCAATATCTTCGATTATCGATTCGGCGATCTCTGACAAGATCTCATCAGCTTTCTCAGATTTTATCGGGGGTATTTCGACTACAAACTTGTCTTCCATACCTTGTTCTGACTTTGCCGCCGACCAACTAATATCGGTAATCGAACTGCGAATTAGTTGTGGCAACACGTCAACAATTGCGGTTTGCAGTTCCGAGTCTTCTTTTGACTCACTTGCAAATTTTACGCCGATCAGTGCGGCGATCTGGGCGACGCCGTCGGTCGAGACATAGCCTGAGGCGAGTGTTTGCGCGTCGGCGGGCTGAATTTTATTGATCTTTGTGATGCTGTCGGCCTCGCCTCGGCGGACGGCCAACGCTTTGTCGATAGCAGATTCGTCGTTGCCGAAATAGATCAGATTGTCGATGACGAGAGCGTAAGCTTTACGGCCATCCGTAGCCGTCCAGACAAAATATTTGCCGCCGTGCTTGTCCGATTTTTCGAGTTTCGGCTCGCTGTCGTAAATATCTTCGACAAAGCTCCCGAGTTTTTGCTCGGCAAAAGCGACGGCTTGATAGTTCCAGGCGTGCGTATCGGCAACGGCGACGAAGCGGGGCTGGATGCGACCAACGCTTTGTTCGTCATTTACTTTTTCCTCTGAGGTTTCAAAGCCCGTGACCGCAACCGCAAGCTGCACGCCTTTTAGCGCCGAGAGATCGGGCTTGCGTTTTGCGACTTCGGTAAACGGCTTGCTGTCAACGATCGGCTGCAACGCGGCGGCGAGGTCGTTTGTTTCGAGATAGACAAGCGTCTCCGCCGGCACCAGGGAACGCATGTCCGTCGGCTTCGTCGCGCACGACGATAAGAAGATATTTAACGCAAAGACGCAAAGTGGCAAAGTCGCAAAGATAAAGTTTGTTTTCTCTTTGCGTCTTCGCTTCTTTGCGTCTTTGCGTTGAAAATTCTGTGTTAACATCGTCTCGATATGACTCAAGTATTCAACAAAGACATTTTACAGGGCAAAGTTGCGTTCGTCACCGGCGGCGGTACTGGAATAACGGGCGGTGTGGCGCGCTCCTTTGCCGAGCACGGCGCAAAGCTCGCAATCGCGAGCCGCAAAGAGGAGAATCTCGCCGCGATGAAAGCTCAAGTCGAGGCTTTCGGCGGCGAATGTTTTACCGTCGCGGCTGATGTTCGCGTTTACGATGCAGTCGAACACGCCCTTAATCAAGCTCGCGACAAATTTGGGAAAATCGACATCGTCGTCAACGGCGCCGCGGGCAACTTCCTTTGCGCGGCAAACGAGCTGTCGGCGAACGGCTTTGGCACGGTCGTCGATATCGACACAAAAGGAACGTTCAACGTCTGTCGAGCTGCATTCGAGACCTTAAAAGAGTCGAAAGGCCAGATCATCAA
>JANOGL010000245.1:0-2085 GCA_031405985.1 Acidobacteriota bacterium
TTTTCGACAAAAGCCGGGTCTTTTTCACCCTCGATCACCTGCATGAGTTTTAGCGCGCATGACCGAAGCTCGACGCACTGAGCAGGGGACTCGTAAAGTGCTCCGTCGATAATGTGCGCCCACTCGATCAGCTCGGCGAGTGATTCGTCCTCAAACCCAAACTTCTCTTTCGCTACGCGGGCGATAAACTCGGCGCACGATTTACTCGCCGTGTCGAGAAACTTTTTGCCCGATGTGTCAGCATCAAAATGCTCCTCGTCTTCCTTTGAGAGAAATGCCGAGTGGTGATGATCAAACCACCACGTCAGCCGCTCATCGGGGCAATACTTAAAATCGACGATCGCATTCTCATCGCCGTTAAACTGCTCGCGGTCAAACGCATTTCCGGCTCGATGCATCGTCGGCGTGTAGTAAACATCAGCATCCGCTGCGATCTTCGCCTGATAAAACTTGGTAAAAATTGCCGCCGAAGCAGCTCCGTCGAAACAATTGCCGTGATAGAGTATTCTCAGTTTCATAAAAAGTCAGCGGCCGTGCCCGCGACAAAACATTTTAGGCTAGAGGACGGAGTTGCTTTCGTCAAGGCAATTTATATGAATATCAGACTTGCACATCGAGACGATACGGATGCGTTGATCGAGTTCAATCACGCGATGGCAATGGAGACTGAGGGCAAAGGCCTTGATCGTGACAAACTGCGGCCGGGCGTCGAGGCAGTTTTCTCGGATCACAACAGAGGATTCTACGTCGTGGCCGGTGACGACGATCATATCGTCGGCGGACTGATGGTGACATCCGAATGGAGCGATTGGCGGAATGCGTGGTTCTGGTGGATACAGAGCGTGTACATAAAGCCCGAGGCTCGTGGACAACACCTCTACAGCCGAATGTACGAATTTGTAAAGAAGCGTGCTCGCGACGCCGGTGACGTCTGCGGCTTCAGGCTTTACGTCGAAACCGATAATTCTCACGCTCGACGCGTTTACGATGCAGTCGGCATGAAAGCCTCGCACTACTTGATGTACGAGGAATATCTGTCAGAACCGCCCGCGTGAGTGGGCGGCCAGTCGGTTTAGCATTCGCGAATATGACAAAAATTAGCGAAACCGAATTTGCGCGCATCGTCGGCGGCATCATTGAGGACCGCGAGAGCATCATCAAATATAATCCGATCGGCACCGACGAAGAGATATTGCTGTGGATGCTGCTGAGCTGTCTCGTGACTTATTTGAGTCTGGGCGAACTCGAAACGCCGTGCTTCAACGGCAAACCTGACGTAAAAACTTATCGCGATGCGATCGTGTTTGTGTTGAATGATCGGCGTGCAAACGCGTTTGAATCTGAAAAATACTTAGAGCTTATAAATGAAAATTGAGGCATTTGTTCAAACACCATTTCAGCAGAACACCCGCGTCGTGTCGTGCGAAGCGACCCGCAAGGCGATCTGCATCGATCCGGGCGAGCCTTCGCAAGAATTGGTTGATTATATTCGCGACAACGAACTAGATTTGCAGGCTATCATTCTTACGCACGGGCATCTCGATCATATTGGTGGCACGAGCGCGCTCGCAGGTGAATTTCCCGACGCACAAGTTATGCTGCACGAAGATGAAATGTATTTATACGAAATGCTGCCGCAGCAGCCTTTGTTCATGGGCATACAGCCGCACGAGATGCGAGCGATGGGTATGGAATATGCGCCGCCGCCGAAGCCGACGCGATTTCTCGGACACGGTGAAACACTCGAAGTCGGAGAACTTACATTCTCCGTTCGTCATTGTCCGGGACACACGCTCGGGCACATTGTGCTCGCTGAGGAAAAGATGCGCGCGGTTTTCACCGGCGATTGTCTTTTTAGCGGCAGCGTAGGCCGCACAGATCTTCCCGGCGGTGATCACGATCAGTTGATCGCGTCGATTCGCGAAAATGTTCTCTCGCTCGGCGACGATTTCACTGTCTATTGCGGCCACGGACCCGAAACGACCATTAAACTTTTTGCCTTTGATATAGTCAAGAAAAATATTTAGAGCGTAATTGGAGTGCGAACGCTTTCGTTCGCACTCCAATTTTGCGGGAATTCATTTT
>JANOGL010000248.1:0-9960 GCA_031405985.1 Acidobacteriota bacterium
ACGCCGACGCGTTCACCTCATCGGTCGTCGCCGGCGGCTCGAAATTAAATAGCGTCTTTATATTTCTGCACATAAAACAATTGTTTACTTTGCGGTCTTTGCGGCTTTGCGGGAGATAAATCCGTCTCCCGCAAAGCCGCAAAGATCGCAAAGTAAACAATTGTTTTATGTGCAGAAATATAAAGACGCTATTTAATTTCGAGCCGCCGGCGACGACCGATGAGGTGAACGCGTCGGCGTTGCAGTTTGTGCGCAAGCTGTCGGGTTTTAACAAGCCGTCACGGTCGAACGAAGAGATTTTCAACCTCACGGTCGAGCGCGTGTCGGCCGCGGCGCAGGAAATGTTGAATTCGCTTGTCACAAACGCGCCGCCGCGTGATCGGCAAATCGAGGCTGAACGCGCAAAGGCGAGAGCCGCACAACGCTTTGGCACTGCAATTTAAAAAAGGAGAATGAATGGATCATAAAAGGTTAGACGGAAAAGTAGCTATTATCACCGGATCGACCGGCGGTATCGGTGAAGCGACAGCGAAGCGATTTTTGGCAGAAGGTGCCAGCGTTATGCTGGTCGGGCGCTCGGCGGAAAAGCTGCGGGAAACCCGCGAAAGGTTGGCAGAATATGATGCTGTAACCGATTTTGTTGCCGACGCAACTGATGAAAAAGCGACGGCTGCTGCGGTCGCGGCGACGGTCGACGCTTTTGGCGGCGTAGATATTCTGATCGCGAACGCCGGCACCGAAGGAAAAATTGCTTTGATCGAAGACCAGACAGTTGAGAACTTCGAAGACGTTCTGCGTACAAACGTCATTGGTGTCTGGCTTTCAATGAAGTATTGCGTCGAGCCGATGAAAAAGCGGGGCAGTGGTTCGATGATCGCGATCTCGTCAATCGCGGGAATGATAGGTTCGCCGACACTGTCTCCGTATATAGCCAGCAAACACGCCGTCTACGGGTTGGTCAAAACGGCGGCTCTCGAATTGGGGGCATTTGATATCCGCGTAAACGCCATCGGACCCGGGCCCATCGACAACCGGATGATACGCTCGATCGAAACGCAATTGTCGCCAGACGATCCCGACGTCATGCGCGAAGGTTTTTCGCAATTGATCGCCCTGAAACGGTACGGCACCAACGAAGAAGTCGCAAACCTCGCCCTGTTTCTGGCCAGCGACGAATCCTCATATTGCACCGGCAGCATTCACATGATCGACGGCGGATTTACGGCCGCTTAAAGAAGTAGGTATAAGAATTTACCCACAGATCGACACATATAAACACGGATAAGATCTGATTAGAATCTGTGTCTATCTGTGTTAATCTGTGGCTAAATTTATGGATAAAGAAACGATTCTCGACCGCATCGCTCGCGGGCGCACCGATCTTGTTTTCGATCTGTTGGCGGACCCAACCTGGCAATCGACCCTTCACGAAGGCGAGATTAGGCCTCTGCAGTGGTTCGTCTATTACAACGACACGACTGCGTTAAAAGCTGTTCTCAACGCGGGCGGCGATCTCGCGAGTATCGACCTAAACGAAGAGCTCGGCCACGCCTCGTTCTTTGGTCACTGGAAGGTCGCTGACTTCCTGATCACACACGGCGCAGACGTCAATCACGCAAAACCCGACACGGGCGAAACGCCGCTGCACAATGCTCTCAGCAAAGCGGGACGGCCATATTTTTTATACGTGATAAAACTTCTGGTCGAAAACGGAGCAGACGTAAATGCAAAGACGATTCCCGGTGTTGAGACCGGCGCGTTTATGCGCGATGTTCGGACAAAGGGCGAGACTCCGCTGCATCGCGCCGCAGCATACGGTGACGAAGCGATGATTGAGTATCTGCTCGATCACGGCGCAGACCTTCAAGCTCGCGACGCGCACGGCAATTCGCCGATCTCGTGGGCGAGCGAACATCTGCGTCCCGGCTCGATATTAAAACTGCTAGCGTTCCCGCCGCACAACATCAGCGACGCGGGAGCAGCAATGATCACGAGCGATCACGGCTGCGGCTGGGGCAACGGCATGGAGCGAAAGTTTGTCGGCGATTATCTACCGGAGAGTTTGAAAGATAGTGATTAAATCTATCGGTATCAGTTTTCGTTAACCTTCAAAACCGCTAGGAAGGCTTCCTGCGGGATCTCGACGCGGCCGACTTTCTTCATCCGCTTTTTGCCCTCTTTCTGTTTTTCGAGCAGCTTGCGTTTGCGCGAGATGTCGCCGCCGTAGCATTTGGCGATGACGTTTTTGCCCATGGCTTTGACGGTTTCGCGGGCGATGACTTTGTTGCCGATGGCGGCCTGGATTGCGACCTCGAACATCTGTCGTGGAATCAGCTCCTTCATTTTTGCGGTAAGAAGACGGCCTTTGGTTGTCGCGGTGTCGGTATGGAGGATGAGCGAAAGGGCATCTACCGGCTCGCCCGAAACGAGAATGTCGAGTTTTACGAGCTTGCTTTCCCTGTAACCGGAGAGATGATAATCGAGCGATGCATAGCCCCGTGAAACGCTCTTCAGACGGTCGTAAAAATCGAGCACGATCTCATTCAACGGTAGGTCGTACACGAGCATAACGCGATTGGTCGTGACGTATTCGAACTTTGTCTGAACACCTCGTTTTTCGTCGAGCAGCGGCAGGATGCCGCCGAGAAATTCATCATTGGTTAAAATTGTCGCCTCAATAAAGGGTTCTTCGATCTTCGTTATCCGACCGACCTCGGGCATCTTCGACGGCGAATCGATCTCTTCGGTAACGCCGTCCGTCGTCGTCACGCGATAACGCACGCCGGGTGCAGTTGTGATCAGTTCGAGATTGAATTCGCGCTCGAGCCGCTCCTGAACGATCTCCATGTGGAGCAGACCGAGAAAGCCGCAGCGAAAGCCGAAACCTAGCGCGGTCGAACTTTCCGGTTCAAAGAAAAACGACGCGTCATTGAGCCTCAGCTTTTCCATCGCGTCGCGAAGATCCTCGTATTGTGCCGAGTCTATTGGATAAAGCCCCGCAAAAACCATCGGCTTTACTTCCTGAAAGCCGGGAAGTGGCTTATCGACAGGTCGCGCGGCCTCGGTGATCGTGTCGCCGATTTGCACGTCGGCGACGGTTTTGATCGATGCGGTCAGAAAGCCGACTTCGCCTGGGCCGAGTTCGTTGATCGGCGTCGGACGCGGACGATTAACGCCGATCGTTTCGACCATATATTCGCGGCCCGTGTTGAAAAATTTTATCTTTGTGCCCTTCTTGACCGTTCCGTCGATAATGCGAAACAGCACGATCACGCCGCGATAGCTGTCGTACCAACTGTCGAAGATCAGCGCTTTGAGCGGCGCGTTCTTATCCCCTTTCGGCGGCGGAATGTCCTTTATGATCTCTTCGAGAATGTCCTCGACGCCGACGCCGGTCTTAGCGGATGCAAGCACGGCGTGCTCCGTGCTGAGCCCGATGATCGTCTCGATCTGCTCCTTGATTCGTTCGGGCTCTGCGCTCGGCAAGTCGATTTTATTCAATACTGGAATCAGTTCGAGATCGTTCTCGATGGCGAGATATGTGTTCGCAAGTGTTTGAGCCTCAACGCCTTGCGACGCGTCGTCGACGACGAGCAGCGCGCCTTCGCATGCGCTCAATGAGCGCGAAACTTCGTAACTAAAATCGACGTGGCCGGGCGTGTCGATGAGATTCAGAACATACTGTATGCCGTCGCGCGCGGTGTAATCCAAGCGCACGGCGTGGGCCTTGATAGTGATGCCGCGCTCGCGTTCCAGATCCATGTCATCGAGCAGTTGCTCCTCCATGTCGCGCTCGGCGACGGCGCCCGTCAACTGCAAAATGCGGTCGGCGAGCGTCGATTTGCCGTGATCGATGTGGGCGATGATGGAGAAATTTCGTATAAGGCTCGTGTCCATGGCGAAAAGCAAACTGTGATTGTAACAAATCGTTGACAAGCTCGCATTTTGGCTCGACTTTGCGTCCTTTGCGACTTTGCGGAAAACCGATTTATCTCGCGCAAAGACGCAAAGACCGCAAAGAAAAGCTACTCAGTAATCTGAACGACATTCACAGCTATTGACAACTTGATAATTTCGTTGCCCCGAACATTATTTGTTTGTTATAGTTTAGGCATAGCAGGATTTTACCGAGCTAGAGCGCGACACAAGACGCGCGAGGAGAATTATCATGGGACGTGATTACGACAGAGAAGAAACAAGTGCGGCGACGAAATTGACTTATTTGATCGTCGGCGGTGGAATTGGAGCGATTTTGGCGTTGCTTTTTGCACCGAAATCGGGCGAGGAGCTTCGCGGCGACATCGCCGACGCGACTCGCAAAGGCATCGAAAAGAGTAAAGAGACGGCCGCTCAATTACAGGAACGTGCCGGCGAATATTACGAAGTAGGTCGCGAACGCGCAGGCGAGCTTTATGAAACGGCTGCGGAAAAGGCCGTCGAGCTGACCGAAAAGGCAAAGTCTGCGGCAGCAAACACCGCGAATCCGTTTACAGCCGCAATCGAGGCCGGCAAGGACGCATACACGGCTGAGAAGCGTAAGAACGAGTCGAAATCCATTTCCGAAGGCCGCCCGACTTACGCCGTCGAAGACAAAAAAGACAAAGCGTAATGAACACGAGCGACCCGCAATTTTGGCAAATGGTCTCGTCGATCGTGATCGCGATTTGCTTTATCGTGATGGCGGTGGCGTTTCTCTGGATCGCGATTACGGTTCGTAGAGTCGTCGCCTCGGTAAAAAATGTCGAGGCACGCGTCGAGCCGTTAATTGCGAAGGTCGATGCTACAGCCGCGCAAGGGCGTGAGATCTCGGTGCATTTTACTGAGATTTCGAGCAATCTTTCGGTAGCGACAAAACACTTGGCCGAGTCGACCGAGATAATCAAGCAAGAGATCGCCGACCTTCGCGTGCTCGTCGGCCAGACAGCTCACACCGCAAAGGACAAGGTCGAGATGGTCAGCAAGTCGATTGACCGCACGCACGCACAAGTGCTCGATACGACGGAATTTGTGAATCAAAAGATCGTCGTTCCGGCCCGCGAGATTGCCGCGATCATGGCCGGCGTCAAACGCGGCCTCGAAGTTTTGTTTGCTCCGTCGCCAAAACAGATCGACCGCGTTTACACAGAAGAGGAATTGTTTATTGGATAAACCGCAAGGCGAAGTTAATAGGCAAAAGTAAAAAGGCAAGACCGGTTACTTCCGATTTTGCCTTTTTACTTTTTACTTTTGCCTTGCGTCAGACGCCCGGCATCGCTTTCTTGAGCGGTTTGAGTATCAGGAACAACACGACCGCCATGAACAACGCCATGCAGGCGAGAACGAGGAAGAACGTCGACTGCAGCCAAATATCCCAGTAAATGCCGATCATCGTCAGTTTATTGCCGATTGCGGTGGCGACAAACCAGCCACCCATTAGTAGACCGCGTTTTGCAATGGGGGCAACTTTCGACACGAGCGACAATCCCATGGGCGACAGCATAAGTTCGCCCAGCGTCACAATCGCATAAGCCAAGATCAGCCAGAATGGCGACACGCGGAACAAGTATGCATTCTGCAGGATCGCGGGTTTGTGCGCCTCGCCCGAACCGGGTGCGGCGGCGTTGACTGCGGTTACGAGTTGCTGTTCGCCTGAGGTCGTTACCTTTGTCGCCTCGTCGGTCTTTGACGTGAACTTCACGCCAAAGACCGAGTTCTTTCCGTCCGTTCCTTTCGCGTTTTGAATTTTGTCAAGAACGTCCTTTGGCACGCCCGAGTTGCCGAGGTTTGTTAACACTCGCTCGTTGATGCGGAACTCGCCTTTTGTGAGCTGGTCGGCAGACTTTACCATTCCTTCGCCAATCGTTGCGCCAAAATACAGCACGAGGAACGATATGCCCGTCAGCGTCATGCCGAATGCCATCTTTGTCGGCGTCGATGGTTCTTTGCCGCGTTTGTCGAGCCAGCCCCAAAACCACACAAGCGGGAATGTCATCGTAATCACAAAAAAGGCATTGATCGAGTTTGAGATCGTGCCCGAGACGTTCCAGTCCGTGTTGTCGTCGGCCCAGTAGGTCAGCGTCGAGCCGTTTTGGTGAAAGACCATCCAAAAGACAATGACGATCGCGAAAACAACGCACAGGGCCACAATGCGTTTCCAATCGGGAACCGACTTCATCATAGCCGCAGAATGTGCGCTGCTGCCTTCCACGCTCGGGACATCCGCCGCAGCCGCCGCGGCGATATCCGCTTGGTCTGATACTTCCTTCGAGCTGCGGTCCGCATGAGACACAAGGTCTTTGAAGTACCAAAGAATACCGACTGAAATGACCATTCCAAATGCCGCAACCGCAAATGCCGCGTGAACGCTGACCTTCGCTTTGACGATCTCCATTACGATCGGAGCTAGGAATGCCCCGACATTAATGCCGAAATAGAAAATGTTGTAAGCGCGATCTTTCAGGTGCGAGCCTTCAGGATAGAGGTTGCCGACCATTGTGGAGACGTTCGGCTTAAAGAAACCATTACCGATGACCAGACATGTCAGCGCCAGATAAACTGCCCAGATCGCCTGTATCGAAAGCAATCCATGGCCGGCCATGAAGAAGAATCCGCCGATCATCACCGCTTTGCGATAACCCGTAACCTTGTCCGCGATCAGGCCGCCAATCAAAGGGCTCGCATAAACAAACATCAGGTAGTTTGCGTAAAGACCGGTTGCTTCTGCCGCCGTCCAGCCAAAACCATTGACCGGATCGCGTAAGTAAAGTACGAAAAGCGACAGCATAGAGTAGAAACTGAAACGTTCCCACATCTCTGTCGCAAACAGCACATAAAGGCCCTTCGGGTGTTTGCCCGATTCTGCGTGAAGCCCACCGCCGGTTAACGTATCTGCATTTGCGCTCACAATAATTTCCTTCCTGTTAAGATTTATTTTTCGAGAAGAGTTAGGCAGAATATAGCAGATAAAGCAGTTTATCGAAAGGAGAAATGTGCTTGCTTAGGAGCGAAGGCGATGATTCTGATAATTTTAGCTATTTGGTTCGGGTATAAGAAAGGCCGTGATTCGGGGCGGAATCCGTGGCTTTGGGCGGCGATCGCAGGCGGAGTGTTTCTCGGAACGCAGATTGTCGTTGGCATAGGCTTCGGAGTTTTGATCGCAATCGGGCAAGGGATGTGGGGCTGGAGCGACGATGCGTTTGACACGTACGCGATCTTTGCAAATATTCCGGCGCTGATCTTGAGTATTATCGCGTTGTGGCTGGTGTTTCGGTATCTAGACAAAGTTCCTTCCGTTGAGCCAATTGACGAGCCGCCGCCGCCACCAACTTTCGACGGACAAAATTAGTTTATGGAATTGTTTCAACAACTTGGTGACGAAGTCGAGCGGCTTTGGCGAGAGGCGAACTATGACGAAGCAAAGCTGCCTCTCATCGCGAAAGACGCGTTGATACGAGCTGATCTTCCGTCGCGGCTCTCGGCGTGGGACGTTTTGACATGGACGCTGAACCAAAACACTCTACCGCCGCAAAAGGACGTTCGTGGTAATTTCGGCGATCCGCCTATAACGCTTTATGTAGGTCAGCGGTTTCACATCGATGTTTATTTTTGGTTTAACGGCACGACGGCGATTCATCAGCACGGGTTTTGCGGAGCGTTTCAGGTGCTGCTGGGTTCGAGCATTCATAGCTGGTACGAGTACGAGCGCGACGAGGTGATAAACACATTTGCCGAAACCGGCAAGATGAGCCTTAAGGTTTGCGAGCTGCTCGAGGTCGGCGACACGCAGGAGATCTGGGGCGGGCGGCAGTATATTCACTCGCTGTTTCACCTCGACCAGCCGTCGGCGACGATCGTTGTGCGCACGTCGGGTTCGCCGCTCGATCTGCCGCAATATTCGTATCACAAACCCGGCCTCGCCGCCGATCCGTTTTTCGAGCGCGACGACATTACAAAAAAAGTTCAGACCATCGCGGCGTTAATTCGCGTGAATCGGCCGGACACGGACGAACAAATTAGAAACCTGCTTGAGCGAAGCGACCTGCACACTTCGTTTCTTTACTTGTCGCATCTGCGTCAGTTGTTGCGCGGCGGCCACATCGCCGAACTTTTCAAGCTCGACGAACCAAAAACGCGCTTTGACACGTTTCTAGATCTTGTTATCGACAAACATGGCAAAACCGCCGAAATCCTGCGGCCCGTCTTTGCCCACATGGATATGCAGGACGAGATCGTCAGCCGCCGGGCGTATGTCACTCAGCCCGAGCATAGATTTTTTATCGCCTTGCTTATGAACATCGACAGCCGAGAGATGATTTTTAAGCTGATAAAGACGCGCTACCCGGACGCCGAGCCGATCGAAAAAATTCTCGATTGGATTTTCGACCTCTCACAAACACGCGTCGTCGGTATCGAAACGACAAACGCGCTTGGGTTACCTGACTTTGGCGACGCCGAGATGTCGGCGCTCGAAGGTTTGTTGAACGTCAAAACTGATGACGAGATCGCCGCAGGTTTTGCCGCGGAGAACCCCAACGCCTCATCTGAAGCGATCAAATCCGCGCTCGATAAGGTTCGCAATGCCATTATCTTTCGCCCGCTCCTCAGTAAATAGACAAGAGACCTGAGACTCGAAGACGGAAGACCGTCTCTTGTCTCTCGTCTCCCGTCTCTAGTAAACTTGGTTTTGGTTGCCCTTGTAGCTCAACGGTAGAGCACGCGGCTCATAATCGCTTGGTTGTAGGTTCGAATCCTTCCGAGGGCACCAATCATGTACGACAGACCGCCAGGTCTGTCGATCTGCGGTCCGAACAGACGTGGCCGCCTGTTCTACCTCAGAAAGAAAATGTGTAAGTCACGCCCGGCCGATTTCCACGAATCATCAAAAAAGTAAACGCGTGCGTGTCGTCGACGGTGTAGGTCACACCGGGATGCACCTTGACGCCGTCGAACTGTATCAGCGACGTGAGGCGCTCTTTAATGCGAATATTCAGCCCGCCGATTGCTCTGAACTTGTCTTCGTATGAGCCGTAAACAACGCCGCCGTATGGTGCGATCGGCAAACCGGTCCAATGTTCCAGGTCTTTGCTCGCCGTTAGATAAACTGACGTTCCATGCGGCGTGCCGATGCGGTCGGAACTTATGCCGAAAATGATCGCGGGACGGTTGTGGGTCTCGGTTACAGGAATCAGGGTTAGCAACGGACGGACTTCGCCGACCTTCGGGTTGTATTCGACGCCGAAGTGGATGCGCGGGTGAATGCGATAGATCAACGTCGCGCGCACCGCGGCTCGATCCACTTGACCAGCAAGCAAACGAATTCCAAACGTGAATTTTTTTGGGTTATCGGCCGTCCCCCGGACAGCCTGACCTTCGCCCGGTCAGACAGGTCACGCGGGGACGATCGACGCGTTCTTTGCCTTTGATTTCTCTGCTTTTGCAGATTTTGTTGCTTCGGCGACCTTTGGCAGAAGGAGTTTGTCGAGTTCCTTTCTGAGTTCCACAGGCTTGATGATCCCGATCTCGCGCCAGACGATTTTGCCGTTGCGGTCGATGATCACTGTCGCAGGCAACACCTGTCCGACGCCAAAGCGTTTCATGTCGTCGGTCGTCGCGCCGAGCCAGACGGGGAAATTCACTTTGAACTCGCGGATGAATTTTAAAACCTTTGCGGAATCTGCTTGAGCATCACCCGCGGCACCGATCACCTGGACGCCGAGTGCAGCATAGTCATTTTGTATCGCCGCAAGATCGGGCATCTCCTTTTTACACGGCTCACACCAAGTCGCCCAAAAATTTAGCACGATGACACGGCCTTTCAACGCGGCAAGCGACTGTTCGGCACCGGTCAGATCTTTTAGAGCGAGCACAGCGTCGTCAGAAACCGGGACAGGCTTGACCGGTGTTTCTTTTAGAACGCGCAGTGAATTTACTTTTATAAATTTCTTGTCTTTTTCGGTGCGAAGCTCGCCCTCGACCTCGACC
>JANOGL010000291.1:0-6846 GCA_031405985.1 Acidobacteriota bacterium
CTGTCCGTCCTTTTTTTGAAGATCGCGAGCGGTTACGTCATTTAGACAGGTGTAACCACGGACGTATTCATTCACGTCGTCGCTGTCACCGAGATTTTTACACATCTTACCGATGATCACGGCCAGCTCGCCTTCGTGCTCGACTTGCTGCGACTGGGGAGGAATTACAATTGCAGGCCAGCTTGTTGCATGTGTTTCGTGCTTCTCTGATTCCTCTGACTCCGCACTCCGCACTCCGAACTCCGCACTCTGCTTCGGTAGAAGCAGGCTTGACGGTGCCTTCAAAAACAAAAGCGGCTCTTTTGGAACTTCATTGCCAAGCTCTGCGGCGTGATCGGCATAATTGCGCCCGACGCAGACGATCTTTGATGGCGAAAAATCCGGTTCGATTTCAATCTTCATATTCGTTTGATGTAGTTCGCGACGATCAAAACCATCAATTACAAGCTCGTCCCGTCAATGTCCCGAACAAACGCTGCTTCTCGGGCAGACCGCCCTCAGGATTGTCTCGATATCGTTGATCCAGAGCGTCCATCTCCATCTTTACTCGCTGAATATCCAATCGCAGATTGTTTAGACAACGAATCTTTTCGGTAAGCCGAGCGCGCGTCCTTTCGCTGCTGGAACGCGACAACGTGGCTTCGGCCTTACATATCTTTACCTGCGTATCCATATCGAAACTTTCTAACTGGAACGACGGGTCAACAAGATCCGAATATCCGCCCACAGCTGTCTGGCTTTGATACACATTTCCGGACCTTGTTCGCCCGACTGCCTCCCTTTGGCGTCTCAGTTCCTGTTTCCTAAGCTCATTTAGCGCCTGTTCGGAATCACTACAACTGCCTGAAAATCTCTTGGCTTCAAGTTTTCGCATTTCGCGATCATAATATTCGCTAAATTCAGTGGACAGTTCGGCCTCCACCAGTCGAAAGGGTGCCTTGTCAAACGCAACAGCGACGTTTTCCCAACTTTGAACGCTGAAAAACGTCTCACCTTTCTCCACCCTAAAAGACATAAAAATGCCCTTGTCGGTCTTTAGATAACCGATTCCGCTATAACCGAGTGACTTTTGTACCGTGATGCGTTCGGGCGTCCGTTCACCCACTAGATAAAACTTAGGCGATCCCGCGTTGTTTGCCCGGTACGGATGGGCCGTATAATCGTGCCGAAAAAAGTCAACGGCCTCACCTCTTCGCTCCAGCACTCCGGTATCAGGAAGGTAACTAACCGGCACTAAGTCGGTACCGCCTGACGTCACATGGTGTTCGATTCGCCCGTTCTTTTTCCGATTATAAAAGCTCAGGACATCGCCCGACTGTGTAAACAACATAAGGGCGAATTTTTCGTCGTTTACAGGAAGCTGGTCTCGGCACGAGCTTTCGTCACGGGTGATAGAGACAGCCTTGTCGCCGTTTCCGGTATTCAGGTAGAGGCAGGTGTAAGACCCGCCGGATGACGTGATCAAAATCCTCTTGTCAAAGCGCGAAATAGTCGTGCCGGGATCGCGTCCCGGTGAACCTGAACTCAGAAAGGGAACATCGAGCGTAAGCCTTCTGTCGCCGGACGCGCTGCCAGGCTGCGAAAAAGCCACGGCCGGTAAGATGCAAAGTAGACAGGCAATTAGTTTTGACATATTTTCGCTCCTGAATCGGTATTACACACGATATTCGACGGTGAAAAATTTCGTTCCAATTCAATTTTCATATCTACGGCGCGGTTTCGGACACGATCTCGGACGATTCGCTGACGTTGCCGGCTTTGTCGGTTGCGGTTAGATAGTAGTAATAAATTTTGCCCGATTCGACGCGAGTGTCTTGGAACGTATTTGTCGTTAGCAATCCTGTTGTCAGCAAAGTCCAGTTAGCTAAAGGGGAGTCTTTATCCTCTGACCGATAGATTTTATAGCCCGCGATATCTTTTTCAGGATTTATAGCGAAAAAGATAGAGATCGTACCCGGAGCGGCCGCGACGGTTATCGCAGACGGCGCGCTCGGTGCGAAGGTATCGACTCCTCGAAACTTAAAAATATTCGACTCCGAGCTTTCGACGGGTTCCGTTTCTAATCCGACAGAAACGGCTCGCACGAAGTAATAATAATCTCTGTCAAAGTCAAAGAATTCGTCCTCGTATTTCGTCGCCTCAACCGGTGCTTTATTCAGCAGTTTCGCGGGCTCTTTTTCAGAGGTCGAGCGATAGATATTGTAGCCGAGCAAACTTACCGGTGTTGTTCCGTCAATGTTCGCCGCCGGTGCTGCCCAGCTCAAACGAACTGATTCTTGCGAAGCTTGGGCGGCAAGGGAAGCTGGGTTTGCGGCGATCTTAGAAGTAGGTTCTATCAACAAAGTATTAGAGAATGCCGCCTTTTGCCCCGAAGCATTTACCAATCTGATAGCGTATCTTAACCTCGCGGCTTGCCCGGCAAATTGCAGAGAGTCCTTGTGAATCAGGGTTTTTAATCCAAAATCAGAGTCCGAGATCGCAACGGCGGCGATCAGAGTGCTGCGGTTTGCAAAATCCTCTTCAGATATAAGCTGCGGGGAAGTCGCGGGTTCGGCGAGGCGATAGATGTCGGCGCGGGCTATGTTTTGGAGGTTACTTTTTGGCGCGTTGCGGGCGGGCATCTTCCACGAGAGAATTACCTGATTACCGCGTTGAAAGCCATCCAGCTCGATTCGCTGCAGAACGCGCTCCCGTGGCGGAACCGGAGCTCCACGCTTACCGCAGCCAAAACCAATAAGCGCCGCAAGCGCTATTAGCGCTAACAGCGCTTTACGGGGAAAGTGCTTAATACTAAATTTCCGCTCCAGTTCCAAACTGCTTAACCTCTGTTTAACTACAAAATATATTGCCGCAGATCATGATCCTCAATAAGGACATTGAGCTTTTCCATGACATACTCGGCATCGATACGCTGCGTTTTGTCTTTTAATTCGCTGCCTTCGAAGCTAATTTCTTCAAGTAACTTCTCAACTAACGTGTGTAGCCGCCGAGCGCCGATATTTTCGGTAGTTTTGTTGATCTCGGCGGTCATCTCGGCAAGTTTATCTATCGCATCGTCGGTGAAAATAAGCTCGATGCCCTCGGTGCTTAACAGCGCCTGATATTGTTTAATCAGTGAATTTTTCGGCTGAACTAGGATGCGCTTAAGATCGTCGGTGGTGAGCGATTCGAGCTCGACGCGGATCGGAAAGCGTCCCTGAAGTTCGGGAATAAGGTCCGACGGCTTTGCTACATGAAACGCGCCGGCCGCGATGAACAAAATGTGATCAGTCGAGACCATTCCGTATTTTGTATTGACATTCGTGCCCTCGACGATCGGCAGAAGGTCACGCTGCACGCCTTCGCGCGAAACTTCCGGCCCGCCGGAGCCTGTCTCACGTCCCGCAATTTTGTCGAGTTCGTCGAGAAAGATAATTCCCGAAGATTGGGTCTTTTCTAACGCGGCGCGGGTGATCTGTTCCATATCGACAAGGCTTTCCTGCTCGTCGCGGAGCAGAATTTTCCGCGCCTCGCCGATGGTCAATTTCTTTCGAACGGTCTTTGACGGAAACATATTGCCAAACATGTCACGCAGATTGACGCCCATTTCCTCCATTCCCTGTCCGCCGATAAAGTCTATCGTCGCCGACGAGCGGTCCTGCGTATCGATGTCGATCAGCCGCTCGTCCAGATCGCCGCGACGTAGCTGTTCACGCAATTTCTCGCGCGTTTTGGAGCTTGTTTTTTCGGCTTCGATCTCGCCCGCGTCGCCGTATGTCATGTCAGAGGGCGGCAGCAAGATATCTAGCAATCTCTCTTCGACATTCTGCTCTGCACGCGGCGTTACATCTTCAAACGCGCCTTGTTTCGCCATGTCAACGGCAACATCGGCCAGCTCGCGCACCATCGATTCGACATCGCGGCCCACATAACCGACCTCTGTGAATTTAGAAGCTTCTATTTTTATGAACGGGGAATTCGCAAGACGTGCGAGCCTCCTCGCGATCTCAGTTTTCCCAACCCCGGTCGTGCCGATCATCAAAATGTTCTTTGGCAAAACATCCTCGGCCATCTCGGCTGGCAATTTTTGTCTGCGGATCCTGTTGCGCAACGCAACCGCCACCGCGCGCTTTGCCGCCGCCTGTCCGACAACATACTTATCCAACTCGGCAACTATCTGCCTCGGCGTCAGTTCGTCCAAGTTTGCTTTCGCGGCGGCAGTCTCACCGCCTAAATATATGGCCATCGCAATTTAGATCTCCTCGATAGTAACCTCGGAGTTTGTGTAGATGCAGATTTCGCCGGCTATTTTTAGCGATTCTTCGGCGATCTCTTTTGCGCTAAGAGAAGTGTGTCGCATTAAACCTCTCGCGGCGGCGAGTGCGAAGCTGCTGCCGGACCCGACGGCGAGAAGGCCGTCGTCAGATGAGATCACGTCGCCTTTGCCCGAGATTAAGAACGCATCATTTGCATCGGCGACTATCAGAAGGGCTTCGAGATTGCGGAGATATTTGTCGGTGCGCCAGTCTTTGCTCAGCTCGATCGCGGCGCGTTCCAGTTGTCCCTGAAACTGTTCCAGCTTTGTCTCAAAACGCGTCAGCAGCGAAAATGCATCGGCCGTTGAACCTGCAAAACCCGCGAGAATGTTCCCGCCTGAGATGCGTCGAATTTTCTTCGCGGTCGATTTTATGACGGTTTCGCCAAGCGTCACCTGACCGTCGCCGGCCATCGCTGTTTTGCCGTCGCGCCTGACGAGAAGGACCGTTGTTGATCTGATAGGCTTTGCCATTACCTGTTAATAATAGATTTTTGAGGTGGAATGCTCAAATTAATGGCAATGCTTAATTTCTGTCGCCCGCTAAAGCGGGCTCAGATTTTTCTTGCGATCTAACCCCAGGTTTCGCTTCGCTGCACCTGGGGCTAAGATTCCGTCGCTGCTCCGCAGCTTGCTAGAAGATGTGTTGTGTTCCGTAATAATTTCTGAATTTGTGGCAGTACAACATCTGAAATTGACATAAACTCTGTGTTATCTGAATATTAGTGTTTATGGTTCGACGCCCGCGGATTGGCATCACAATGCGGCTGGAGCTGGAAACGGAGCGCTTTTATCTCGGGCGCGATTACAGCGAACGGGTCGAGGCCGCGGGCGGCGTTCCGGTTCATCTCAGCCTTATTCCGAAGAAGGAATATATTGCCGAGGTAATGTCGGGCTTAGATGGCGTGCTCTTGCCGGGAAGCAACACCGACGTCGATCCTGTTTATTACGGAGAGGAACCGCATCCGGGTTTGAGGACGGTGATCCCGGTCAAAGACGAGACTGAAATGCTCGTTCTCGCCGACGCCGAGCGGCGGAAATTGCCGATTTTGGCGATCTGCTACGGCATGCAGGCGTTGAATGTCTTTCGCGGTGTAAATTGGTGCAGGATATAGGCTCGGTCGTGAAACGCTGCATCAAACACGACCAAGGAATGCCCGTAACTCGAGCATCGCACTCGATAAAGGTCGCAAAGATAGGGATTTTGGCCGGTTTGTCGGCTGTCAAGAACTCAAAACGCCCGATTCGCGTAAATACATCGCATCACCAGGCCGTTACAAAGGTTGGAAAGGGCTTAAAGGCAACGGCGTGGGCAAAAGACGGTGTCATCGAGTGTATAGAAAGCACGCGACGCGGAAATTGGGTTCTCGGCGTTCAATGGCATCCCGAATTGATGAATGACGCTCTTTCGGTTGAGATTTTTGCGACATTTGTGAGAAAGTGTAGAAATTAGATTAAATGTATCGCCTTAATAAATGAACGTTAACTTACTGATTCTATTAGAGCGAACAAAATAATAATGAACAATCCTATATTGATCGGTCTGCTGGCCTGGGTCATTCCCGGAGCAGGGCATTTGATCCAAAAGAGAGTTAAACGCGGCGTGATGATTTTTGCGGTCGTATGGATAATGTTCGTGATCGCGATTATCAGCGGCGGCGCTCATTATCCGGGTTTTGGGTTTAAGGACGGAGCTTTGCTTTATCTTTTGAACGTTTTTGCACGCTTTGGCAATGTCATCGGAGCAATCGTTAGCTATTTGATCGCCGCAAATCCATCGCCAACGGCGGCCGCAGCGGCTACTTTCGAGTACGGCGGACGCTTCTTGGAGGTCGCCGGTCTTCTAAATTATCTTGCCGCCATCGACGCTGTAGACATTGCCCGCGGGAGGAAGAAATGATCCACTTTATCTACCTCATTCTTTTTGCGCTTTTTGTCTCGGTCGCCTTTGGCGTATTTTCGGCCGGTTCGAACCGCGATCGCATCCTCTACGGTCTAAAAACTTTCGCACAGTTTGTTATTATCAGCCTTGTACTTGCCTGGATTCTCTATTTTGTTCCCTGGTAAGAATCTTTAAAACATGCCGCTGATCGAAACCGAAAGCCTCGTCCTCAAGAGCTACAATCTGGCCGAAGCGGACAAGATCGTTGTACTGCTAACACGCGATCACGGCGTTGTGCGTGGCGTCGCAAAAGGAGCCAAACGATTAAAGAGCCGTTTTGGCAGCGGGCTGGAGCCGTTTTCTGAGATTAAGGTTTCGTATTTTCAAAAAGAGAACGCCGAGCTGGTTTCCATACAAAAGGTGGACCTTTTGAAGTCTAATTTTACCGCCGCTGCAAACCCTGATTTCTTGCAAAAGTTCTCGTATCTTGGCGATATTTTACTTTCTTTCGCACAGCCCCACGACAGAGACGAGAAACTTTATCGAATGGTGCGGGCGTGCGTGGCGGCAGGCGCAGATGATCCGGAAAATAGTTTACCGAGGGTCGGCGTTTACTTTGAAATGTGGCTGCTAAAGCTCGCGGGGTTTTTGCCGGATTGGAGCCGCTGTA
>JANOGL010000300.1:0-2157 GCA_031405985.1 Acidobacteriota bacterium
CTAATTCCGCCTTAAAAACTGCTTGTTGACTTGGATATAAAGCCGACAAAACATCGTGGGCGGCTTGGGCGGCAGCGGCATCAATCGAAGCATTTTTACTTCCCGGCACATCCGTCAAATATGGAGTATGACTGCCCTCAATTGAATTAACCGCATCATACATTGCCAAGTGCATCATCGCCAAACTCCGCACCGGATTAACATTCGGGGGCTGGTCGTTGGAAATTGGAATGGTTTGCCCCAAAACACGATTCCAACGCAAAATTACATCCTCCGGCAATGCTAATGTATTTATTGTTTTGTTGTCCAGAGCTTGAACCGCAGTCATCGTTGTCATGAGCAAAAATGTGACGGTAACAAACCGATTGACAAGTTGTTTTACTTTCATTGTGATTGAGTTATTCATTGTTTTCTCCTTTTTAATGCCCGCCTTTTTTTGATAAACTGCTCGCGCTGTCGGAGGGCTTTTTTGAAATTGCCTGAAGCAGTTATATTCGGTCAAGATTTTGTATTCGGGATGCTCACGGATTACCGCAATCTACCTTCATTAATTGACGGTGACAGTATTCATAAGTCCCGGAAGATTAGGAATGCTATTGACAAAAACTTCCACGATTTTATTCTTACCAATCCCGTGTCTATCAATTGTCACATGGTTGTTTGTTCCGGGTATCCCGATGGACGCAGGGTTTGAACGTGCTCCGAACACACCGAAATCCATCAATTGATTATTTTCCATCCGGCAGCCCCATAGACTTATATTGACCGTGTTGTTCGAGGTTCCGTTCGGAATAGATGTGTTTTCCCCGCCGATTACGACCAGACCGCCCCGATCAAAATTGGTGAAGCCATTGTTGTCTTCAAAATGGCTGCCGTGAGCCTCAAAATTTATCGTGTTTCCATTGACGGGAATTGAATTGGTGCTTAGTCCGCCGAGTATTATCGTTCCGGCACCGTTTTCATAAAATCGATCACCCGAAGAAACAACCGAAACGTTAGAGAGGTTTGATCGGTTGTTTGCAAGCAGCATTCCCTGTTGGTTGCCATAACTGCGGTTTCCGCGCAGCCTGGCTGATATGACCCCGCCGTTCGTTAATATATTGGCGAAACGAATACCCTCGCTCAAACCTAGTGTATTGCTGAACAGATCGCTGTCAACGATCTCCGCCTCAATCACGCGACCCGCCGCCGTTGGTCCGAAATTTCGGACATCAATCCCCCGCGCATTGTTGGTTGAAATGATATGAGCGATACGGATGTAAGCCGTTCCGGGCGAGTTCAAATCGGTTTCGATACCTGCTTGTCCGTTGACGGCATTCCTAATTGTCAGCCATTCGACTGAATTGCTTCCTCTGCCCATTCTGATTGCTCCCGTAGTCGGAATCGGCGGCGCACTGTATGAACTCGCCGGGAGGTTCATTGCGTCAATGACAACCGCTCCGCGATCCCCGGCAACGCCTTGTAGCGACATATTTTCCTGAAGTTCAAGCCGTCCGCGGTTTGGTCTGAGAAGCCCGCCGGGTCCATTTGCAGAAAGCATGTAAACACCGGGTGCAATAAAAATCCGGCTTCCTGCATTTTGCGGGTTATTGACGGCTGAATAAAGCTCCTCAATATTCTGGACAAGAATATTGGGTGCGGCTTGCACGGAGGCTCTGAAGCGGACTTCGCTTAAATAAGGCATGTAACTAGCCATCAAAGAATGCAGAATCACTTCTTCGCCTACGGTATTTGTGTTTGATTCATTATTGTTTCGCGCTGTTACGGTTAAAGTTGCAAATAACATTAACGAGCTGATAATAAATTGCAAAAAATGAAAGTTTATCTTTTTCATATATTTTCTCCTGTGATTTTTTTAAAGTTTTTGCCTTCAACTATTAGCGCGATATTTGAAGGAAAACCGTTCAGAAATATTTTTTCTGCTTCGATAAACTCAGCAAAAGTATTGACTTAGCTTTTTGACAAGTATATGCTTGCGATTAAGCTAAAATCAGGCGTTAAATTTGTATGGCGCAAACTCATAAAATAACCCGAATGTTGCGTGAATGGAGCGATGGCAATCACGAAGCATTGGAAGAATTGATGCCGCTTGTTTATGACGAACTGCACAAACAGGCACGGAGATATTTGCGCCATGAACGCCAAAATCATACGCTT
>JANOGL010000332.1:0-11938 GCA_031405985.1 Acidobacteriota bacterium
GCCGCGCTCTATAACAACGGCGGGTTCCCGATAAAGGACGCCCAGTTTGGCGAGAGCTACAACGAGGACGGCAACGCGCAGGCGCTTTTCCAAAGTCCGGAGCCAACGCGCGAGCAGCAGGCATTTAAAGGTTTTCTGTCATCACTCTATCCGCTGCCGCGTTGGGAGTTGTCGCAGCCGGGCAACATACTTCGCGTTTTCGAACGCGGTGGCAAACGTCGTCTTGAAGTCGCGAATCCAGATAAAGAAGAAGAAAACGGCAAGCCCGATAAAGGCCTGAGCCCACGTGGCCTCGGCACAAACAACCGCACAGATCCGGTCTATCTTGGCTTGCAAAAAACGCGGCTGCTCGACCCGACTTTGAATTTTTTGGGCACAAACGATCATGCCGGCGATTATCGTTCGTCCGGCTGCACCGCATGTCACGTCGTGTACGCTAACGACACGAGTGTGGCGGCATCAGCACAATACGCCGCGGCCGGCAATCAGGGCTTTTCGCAAAGTGCGGACAAGAGCATTCCGCGCAGCAAAAGCGGCCATCCGATAAAACATCAATTCACGTCGCAGATACCGACCGCGCAGTGCATGACGTGCCACATGCATCCGGGCACAAACATGGTCGCAACTTACCTTGGGCGCACGTGGTGGGACAACGAGTCGGACGGCAAGATGATGTACCCGCAGGATAAGCAGATAAATCCATCGCAGTCGGAGGAGATTCGCAAACTCGATAAAAACCCCGAGGGATCGTCTGTGCGCGGACTGTGGTCAGACTCGATATTTTTGCAGAAGACGGGCACGGTCGATTTTAACAAGATGCTCTCGCGAGTTCAGTTTGCCGACACGCACGGGCACGGCTGGCTGTTCAAGAACGTCTACAAAAAAGACCGAAAGGGCAACATGCTCGACACCGACAACAAAATTGTCGCGGCTGACGATCCGAACAAGTGGAACAAGGCCGTGCACCTTCAAGATATTCACACCGAGCGCGGCATGCACTGCGTCGATTGCCACTTTCGTCAAGACAGCCACGGCACCGGAATTCTCTACAACGAGCCGCGAGCCGCGATCGAGGTCGGTTGTATAGATTGCCACGGCTCGATGAAGGCAAAGGCGAACGCGATCACGAGCGGCCCTGCCGCTCTGCCGCCGACTGCCGGTGAGATCCGCCAGCGCGAGACGGCGAGGAAGCCGACCGTGGGACGCGACCTGACTCGGCTGCAATTTCGCGGCACGGACGGGCGGCGAATGACCGTCCTTCAGGTCCTAACCGCCGGGACCGCCCGCACAAAAAAATGTAATGACGAGAAAGGACAACCCATCGCGTTAAAAGCCGGCGACATTGTGCAAAACTCGCTTCTCACGCCTGGCAAATGCTGGCGCGTCACGCAAACCATTGACACCGTCACGCCGGGCACCGACGATTACAGCGAAAAGTCGGCCTACGCAAAAACGATGCAGCGTGACAACAAAACTTGGGGCGACGCGAAGGCAAGCGACGAGAGGTTCGCCCACCGCGAAAGTTCGATGACCTGTTACGCATGTCACACATCGTGGGTCACGTCGTGCTTTGGCTGTCACCTGTCGATGGAGGCAAACCGCAAGATGCCAAACCGTCACAACGAGGGCGGCGATTCGCGTAACTTCACGAGCTATAATTTTCAGGTTCTACGTGACGACATCTTCATGCTCGGTAAGGATGGAACTGTGACCGGCCATCAGGTCGCACCGGTTGCTTCGCGCTCGGCTGTGCTCGTAAGTTCGCGAAATCAGAACCGCGAGTGGATTTATCATCAACAGCAAACGATCTCGGCTGAGGGCTTTTCGGGTCAATCGTTTGCGACGCACGTGCCGCACACCGTTCGTGGGCGTGAGACGCAGACTTGCTCCGACTGTCACGTGTCAAAAGATAAGGACAACAATGCATGGCTCGCGCAGGTTTATCTTCAGGGCACCAACTTCGTCAACTTCATGGGCCGCTACATTTACATAGCGGCCGGCCACTCGCTCGACGCCGTCGCTGTCACCGAGCACACCGAACCGCAGGCCGTCTATGGCAGTAACCTGCACAAACTCGCTTACAAAGATGATTTCGACAAATTTGTGAAGAACGGCCGCGAGCTTGACGAGGTTTACGAAAATAAAGGCCGTCCCGAAGTTCTGCAAGTGCAAGTTCGCGGCGAGTACGCCTACGTCGCCGCCGGCAAAGGCGGTTTGCGTGTCTACGACATCGCGCAGATCGACAACAAAGGTTTTTCCGAACGCATCGTAACGTCGCCGGTGTCGCCGTTCGGACAAAAATTTTACGTCGATACAAAATATGCAGTGGCCGTCGCCGCGCCATCGACGCTCGCCGTCGATCCGGCGCGTTGGCGAACCGTGCGAAACGATGACGGCACATTCAAACAAGTTCCACCCGACGAAGCTCTGCGGCTAAATGCCGAGGCAAAAGCTGCCGGCAAACCGGCTCCGGCGGTGAATGAAGAGCAGCCGATACATCCGCTCTACGCGTACCTTTACGTCGCCGACCGCGAGGAGGGCTTGGTACTGGTCAACGCCGCGACGCTGCTCGACGGCGACCCGCTCAACAACTACCTAAAACGCGCGCTCACATACAATCCGGGCGGTGCGCTGACCGGCGCAAACAACGTGACGGTCGCGGGCAACTTCGCGTATGTCACGACCGACAAGCAGCTTGTGATCGTCGATATCTCGACGCCGCTACAACCGAAGGTCGCAGCCGAAATCGCACTAAATCATCCGAAAGCTGTTGCGGTGCAATTTCTGTATGCGTTTGTCGTCGATGCTGATGGATTTAACGTTCTCGATATTCGCGAACTGCAAACTGGCGGAGAGACGCGTGTCGTCGACGGTGCCACCGTTCCGCTCAAACACGCGCACGACATTTACGTCGCACGCACCTATGCCTACATTGCAAACGGCGAAGACGGGATCGCGATCATCGACGTCGAAAAACCTGAAAGTCCAAGGCTCGATCAAACATTTAACGCCGACGGCACGATCAACGACGCTCATTCGATAAAGGTCGCGATGACAAATGCAAGCCTCTACGGTTACGTCGCCGACGGCAAGAACGGCCTTAAGGTGTTGCAGCTTACCGATCCCGAAACGATGCCTAACTATGCCGGTTTCAGCCCGCGGCCCGAACCGCGTCTGATCGCGACCTTTAAGACAAAAGGTGAAGCTCTTTCGATCTCAAAAGGCCTCGACCGCGATCGGGCGGCAGACGAGAGCGGTAATCAGATCGCTGTGTTCGGCCGACGCGGCGCCCGGCCATTCGTCTTTGACGAATTGATGCGCATGCTGCGTACGAACAACGGCACGGGCGATTTCTTTACGGTTTCAGATGAGCCAACCAAGTGACGGCGTAAGCTTGAAACTTCTATTGACCAAGTGCTAAAGTGAAAACTTCGTGCGAGACCTTTATCAAAAATTAAGGAGAAAAAATCTGCGGCTTGTCTTTGCGGCGATGTTTTTGTTTGTGTTGCTCGCGGAGTTCGGCTCACACGTATTAGCTCACGCCAATGCTCCGCACCGCCATGAACAACTTGTTTCTGCAATCGATGCCGGTCATGACGAACCTTGTCAGCACATAATTCCTTGTTGTGACAACGAGCACTCGAATCAGCAGATCCCGAACAGCGGCCACCAACTAGTTCCCAACGACCTAATTGAGATCACACAATTTGTTCCCAAGATTGAGATCAATGTCGATCCGCCAATTCCCTTCGAGCAAGCGAACGCTCTTTTCCGCGAATCAACTCCTCCGTTTCATCCTCCGCGTCTTTCATAACCTTAACGAAACTGTAAACGGTTTGTAGTTATCGCATTTAACATGCGACAAGGTTTTACGATTCGGCCGCAGTGCCGAGACACACAAGAGGATGAAGTAATGAAAAAGTTAGTTTTTGTATTTGTATTTTTAGCAAGCGCCACTTTGGCTACGTTTGCTCAAAGCACAGGCAAGATCAGCGGAACGGTTCGACTCGCAGGCGAGACGACGGTTCTTCACGAAGTGTCGGTGCAGATCATGGAGCTGAATCGCACAGCGATAACCGACAAAAGCGGTTACTTCGAATTTACCCGAATTCCCGCCGGCACTTACACGATAATTGCGCATCAGGAAGGCTTTGCCGACTCGACGCAAAAAGTTACGCTCGTAACGGGCGCAAATGCGAGCCTCGATTTTCAGCTTGTCATCGCCGGTCTAAAAGCAGATGTCACGGTGACGGCGAGCGGCACCGAGCAATCGACTTTTGAAGCGATCGAGTCGGTCAGCACATTGAATTCGAGCGAGATCACGTCGCGTGCAGCCGTCGGCCTCGGCGACGTTTTGGGCAGCGAAGCGGGCGTTGCAAAACGCTCTTCCGGCCCCGGCACATCGCGTCCGGTGATTCGCGGCTTCGACGGCGATCGCGTAAAAGTTGCGGCTGACGGCATCGGCGTCGGCTCGCTCGCGTCGCAATCGGGCGATCATTCCGAACCTGTCGATACACTTTCGGTCGAGCGAATCGAAATTGTAAAAGGGCCGGCGACTTTGCTCTACGGCAGCAACGCGATCGGCGGCGTCGTAAATGTCATCAGCGGTCACGACGAAGGCGCACATCCCGGCATGCGTGGCTACTTTTCTGCGATTGGCGCCACAAACAATGCTCAAGGCGCAGCGAGCGGCGGCATTGAATACGGCCTGAAAAAATGGATGTTCTGGGTGAACGCCGGACGCCAACGCACCGGCGATTACAAAGCAGGCGGCAATTTTGGCACGGTGCAAAATACTTTTACGAATAACACGACGGGAGCGCTCGGCTTTGGATATTTTGCAAACAAAGCATTTTTCAACACCAATTACAGCTACTACACAAACAACTACGGCGTGCCGCTCGATCCGAACGACCCCGAACGTCGCGAGCTGCGGGTGTGGCGCGGTGATCTGAAATTCAACTTCGGCTACAACGATCCGGCGTGGGCGATTACGGGAATAAAATTCACAGTCGATCTGAGCAACTATCGTCATCAGGAACTCGCCGACGACGTCGTCGGCACGACGTTTCGCAACAAAGTTAATTCGTATCGCGCAATGTTCGAACAGAAAAAGCGAGGCGTACTGACCGGGCGATTCGGCTTCGAAGGATATAAGCGCGACTTCTCGACGATCGGCGACGAAGTTCTCGTAGACGGCCCTGTCAAACAAACTGCGTTTTCTTTCTTTGGGCTCGAAGAATTGAAATTCGAACGCGTAACTTTGCAATTTGGTGGCCGCGTCGAGCGCAACGCTTACGATCCGACAAACACAGCACTCGTTGATCGAACATTCACGGGATTTTCCGGCGCAGTCGGAGCGAAGTTCGACATCTGGAAAGACGGCGTGTTTGTCGCGAATTACTCACACGGCTATCGAGCCGTTGCTCTCGAAGAGCTTTATAACAATGGCCCGCACGATGGCTCGCTTTTATTCGAGGTTGGCAACTCAAGCTTGCGGCCTGAGATCAATAACGGCATTGATCTTTCACTGCGTCATCAAAACAAGCGCATAAAAACTGAAGCGAATTTTTACTATTACGCTTTTAAGGATTTTGTTTTTCTCGCACCGACAAACACGTTCGACCCCGGTAGCGGATTTGAGATCGCACAATTTCTGCAAGGCGACAGCCGTTTTACCGGAACTGAATTAAGTCTCGACGTGACGGCAAATAAGTATCTCAACGTCATTACGGCTTTCGATTACGTAAACGCGCAGCTTAATGACGGCCGCCCGCTGCCGCGCATTTCGCCGATGCGGTTTCGCACGGCGCTTGATATTCACTACAAAAATCTGACAGTCAAACCAGAGTTCGTCGCAGTCGGCCGGCAGGAGCGCATCTTTACAAACGAAACTCCGACAGCCGGTTACGGCACGGTCAATCTTGTCGCGTCATACATCTTGACGAGTAAACACGCGGCGAGTATTTTTTCGCTCAACGCATCCAACTTAAGTAATAAGCTGTATTTCAACCACATCTCGTTCATCAAAGATATCTCGCCGGAGATCGGCCGCGGCGTGAGGTTTACTTACACGCTTAGATTTTTTTAGGAAGATTGGCCACGAATGCACAAATAAACTTTCTTAATTCGTACATTCGTGGCGTAATCTTTTTTCAACCACAAGCTTTAAGGATTTTCAACAAAATCTTTCAACTCAGATTTTGTCGGAAGCGCGGTGCGGGCGGCGATTACACGACACTTTAAAGCGGCAACGGCGTCAATAAAGGTTTGTCCGTTCGACCCGAGGCTGTTTTTGTTGGATCGCGAAAGATCGACAGCGTCTTCTCGCTGGAGATGCCGACGAGAGGCTACAAACTTTTTAACGTGAATGCAGCGTACACGTTCGTCACAAAGCGAACGGCACACACATTCTCTGTCGGCACGTCTAACCTCAGCAACAGGCTTTATCGAAACCACCTGTCTTTCATCAAAGACCTCGTGCCCGAACAGGGACGGAATTTAAGGGCCAGTTACACGATAAGGTTCCTATAAACAAAAAGTAGCTTGCGTGAGTTGGGGCTTCGATGCCTCAGTCTTTCAGTTTTTTCGCACAGGTCAATTCTGTAATTCCGGCCCCAATGATCGTTGACATAGTTATTTCGACAAACGTTAAACAAGCTGATGATTTTCCGGCATCAGCACTATTTCAGCCATCACTCCTTCGCCCGGTTGGGTCACAGCAAAAAACGCGGCTTCGGCCGCGACCTCAACGGTCAGCATTTTGTCTCTTTGGACCTTCATCGTGATATTGTTCCAAAAGTCTGAATCAACGCCGCCTAGGTGCATCAAGGTAAACCGAATTCCAAAGCGCTTATATTCTTGAGCGAGACATTTTACCATGCCGCTTAGACCATATTTTGCCGCACAGTAGACGCTTGCCTGCATCATCGGAGCTTTGCCCAAAATACCCGGGAATGCCACTACACGTCCGAATTTCTGCTCTTGCATAATTGGCAAGACTGCTTGAAAAACATTGAAAGCCGTTCGCAAATTCGCCCCCAAAAGAAAATCCAGATCAGTTAATTTTAATTCAGTGAACGGTTTCAAGATTCCCGCGCCGGCTGTATGAATCAAATAGTCTATCGAACCGAATCGCTCCCGTGTTTGATTTACTACTCTCTGCATATCGCTTTCCGACTCTGCATCCGCGTCAATTGCTAGGACATTCGGATAACCGTTTGTGTTCAACTTGTATTCCAATTCCATCAACTCAGGCTGCGATCTGGATACAACGGCAACATTTGCATCAGCATGAGCAAATAATTCCGCAACCGCTCGACCAATCCCTCTGCTCGCACCAACTATTAAAGCAGTCTTCGCTTCCAAATTCATATTCTAGTACCTTCTCTGTAATCTATATTCTTTAGCAATTCAATAGTGATTTAACCTAAACTTTCCAAATATCGTTCGGCAATTTCAAGATGTGAAAATCTCTTTTCATTCGGCATCTTATCGAAGGTTCGGACAAGCATCCCGAGTCGCGGATTCTTGAGGAAAAAATCTCGATGCGCATCCATAAACCGCCAAAAAAGGCCGTCCCATATCTTTTGCCAATCACCTTTTGGAAAATCGCTCATCTTCATCAAATAGTTACTGCCGCTGATGTAAGGTTTCGTCGCCATCAAACCGCCGTCGGCAAATTGGCTCATGCCATAAACATTCGTGACCATCACCCAATCGTATGCGTCGATGAACAATTCCATAAACCAGCGATAGACCTCGTCCGGATCGAATTCGCATAAAAGCATAAAATTTCCGATGACCATCAGGCGCTCGATGTGATGACAATAGCCTGTTTCGAGGACTTTCTTGATGACAATATCAACTGGGTCAATGCCCGTTTCTCCCGTCCAAAATGATTCGGGAATCTTTCGTTTGAACTTCCAGAAATTCATCGTCCTTTCACGCGATCCCGCAAACTCGTAAACACCGCGGATAAACTCACGCCAACCGATAATTTGCCGAATAAACCCTTCGAGCGAGTTGAGGGAAATATTGTTTTCAGTGGCGAATGTGAGCGTTGTGTCGATAATTTCCTGCGGCGTGAGTAGTCCGACATTCATCATCGGTGTAAGCAAGCTGTGATGCAAAATCCGTTCGTTCACGACCAGCGCGTCTTCATATTCACCGAATTCACGCAACCGCGTTTCAAGAAACTGCCTAAACCAATTTCGGCTTTCCGCATAAGTTGTCGGATAAATGTGGGCGCTTTTCAGGGCAACATAATTGTTGTTGTAATTAGTTTTGACGTACTCTTCCGCTTCCCTGGCAAAATTGTTTTCTTCCGGAAAGTCGACTCTTGGCGAAATTTTTCCTTTCGGATATTTCAATCGATTTTCCGAATCAAAGGTCCATTTTCCGCCAACAGGTTTGAAATCCGCATCGATCAAAATTTGCCGTTTTTTACGTTGTTGTGTATAAAAATCGGTTTGAGAATAGCGCTTACGGCTTTTGAAAAACGCGTTCAAATCGTTTTTTGAATTCAGAAACATCGGCGTTTGATGTTCGATAAGTTTGACGTTTTCGGAGTGTTTCTTGATTCGTTTTTCGAGCCAGTTATCCGCCACGTCACAAAAGTAAATTTCTGTAAAACTCTTTTCGATAAGAAATGGAATCAATGTCCTTACGTCTGCAGCATCTTGGCGTGAGTCGATATAGCTGACGGTCAAACCTTTTTCACGTAAAAAACTTTCATAAAATTTCATCGTCGCGCGGTGAAACTTCAGCTTTTGGCGATGAAAATTGTATTGTTTGAACAGAAGAAACTCTTCAACTAAAAATACTTCTGCATCCGGCACGATTGCCGGATTCTCTTCAAAGAGTTGATGTGGAAGGATTAGTGCTGCTTTCATTATTCCCTCTGTTATTTCTGCACTTCTCGCTGCAATATCTCACTTTTTCCCATACTTTTTCCCACTTCTTGCGCCACGTAAACGGTCTCTGACAGTTTTTGCAGATTTTGCCGGGCAGATTTTGTTTCTTGACATCTTTCATTCTTCTGACACTTGTCAGAGCATCTCCTTTAGAAACCTTTCGCATTTTTTCCAGTAGGAAAAGAACGACGGAAAATGTTCGCGAACTTCGGGAAACATCCAAGCACGTTGCTCTCTGAACCCTTCGTAATGCGTTGCGGTCGGATGTTCTTTGAAATGGATTTCAGAAAGGTTGTACTGTGCCTTCAGCTCTCTGAACTCGCCCGTAAACACCTGTATTCGTTCGATATTATCAGCCAGTTTCAAAACGAAACTAATTGTTTTTTCACAAACGGGATATTTTGCAAAATGTGTGGGTTCAAGCAGTAAAACACGGTTTGCTTTGATGTCAGATTTCCAAAACGGGTCTAGATTGTAAAAATTATAAACCAAGGTCGGCAGCGAATTTTCAATTTCAAGCGCTCCGTTTTTCGGTAGTACGGTTTGCAAAACGGGTGTTTCAGTTTCCTTGAGAACTGCGGGAATGTCCAAGTCCGGAAGATCCGAATACTCGACGTCGAGAATCGTCGATTTTGGTTGCAAACAAACACATATAAATTCTTGTGAAGGCTCGATTAACGGCCGTCTTTAATCAACTCGTTCCCGTGCCAATTTGAGATTTTGAAATTAGCACATGCTCAACTAATCTAAATATTAACTGTTTATACTGATCTCTCGCAGGAGTTTTTAACATGCAAACCGAAACATTAACTTTTGAAACAGCTCACGGCCGCTCGAGCGCATTTGTGGCGTTGCCTGACGCCGGCAATGGTAAGGCTGTCCTAGTCATACAGGAATGGTGGGGTCTGAACGATCACATTAAAGACATTGCGGGCCGCTATGCCGACGAAGGTTTCATCGCCATTGCACCCGACCTTTATCGCGGCAAGATCGCAGCCGACAGTGGCGAGGCATCGAAGATGATGCACGATCTCGCGATTGATGAAGGGCTTGACGCGATCAAATGCGCGATCGATGCGGCCGCACTCGCATACGACATTTCACACTTTGGAATTACCGGGTATTGCATGGGCGGAACGTTTGCGCTTCGCGCGGCGTGCGAGTTGGAAGGCCTGAGTGCCGCCGCACCGTTTTATGGTGACATTCCGGATGACGATGTTTTGCAAAAACTAACCACACCGACGATTTTTATCTCGGGCACACGCGACGGATGGATCACGCCGGCGAAAGTTGCGCAGTTAGAAGATGCGACTGAACGGTTTGAGCTGCCGGTAACTTCGGTTAAATACGACGCCGATCACGCCTTCTTTAACGACACCCGGGCCGAGGTCTACGATGCGACCGCTGCAAAAGACGCATGGGCGTTGGTCATAGGATTTTTTAACGACAAGCTCTAGGTTCCGTTGACATTTTCTTGAAATGAATTTGCGTTGGCTAAAGCCTACGGCAATTCATCAACCAACTTTAGGTGTTCGCGATAAACTCTTCCAGCTCTGGTTTTGTTGGTAGAGCCGTGCGCGCACCGATTGCTCGACACTTAAGTGCCGCAACTGCATTTGCGTAAACCGCTGCTTTTTCAATAGTTTCGCCCACCACCATCCCGAATAAAAATCCTGTGCGAAACGCATCGCCTGCGCCCGTTGTGTCGATACAGCCGCCAGGAACTGCGAATGCCGGCGTCTCGATAAACTCTCCGTCTGCAATAAACAGTGAGCCGCGAGTGCCAAGCGTCACACCAACAATTGCGCAGCCAGATGTTTCTGCTAATTTTTTTATCGAAGCTCGCTCGTCATCCAATCCCGTCATTTTTTTCGGCAGATCACTTGATGCAATGACAACATCGACAAGCGGCAGTAGATTATCTACGTTGTCAAAAATATTGTCGATGTCAATCGTGACAACAATCCCGTCTTTTTTTGCTTCGGCCGCCATAATGATCGCGGCGCCGGTATCATGCGGCGTGAGATGAAGAATTTTGCCTGCGGCTGCGACGGCGAGCGGGGCTTCGGTTTTTTTATACGCAAGTCGCGAGTCGCGTTTCCAGAGAATTGTGCGCTCGCCGCTTCGTTCGTCGATAATGATGAACGCGACCTGTGTTTCGGCGTCTTCAACAGTCTCGGTAAAACGTGTGTCGACGCCTTCGTCGATCAACGATTGTATTCCTATCTTGCCGTTAGCATCTGAACCGAATCGTCCAGCGTACGCCGTTCTCAATCCGAGCCGTTGCAAACCGACGAGTGTCGACGCTACCTCGCCGCCAGCCAGGATCGACTGAGAGGTAAATTCGACCTTTGAATTAAACTGCGGATAATCAGGCAGCCGGATGAGATAGTCGACCGCGTTCGTGCCAAAACCGACAACGTCAAACTCGCAGTTTCTTCGCAGCTGAAAAGGAAAATTCATCTCTTATCTTGCCAAAACATTTACATTCAAGTTAGATTGTTTAAGAGCACATTTATTTTCACTTTTTTTCGGAGATCATAAAAATGCCAACAGCAAATTGTCCCGAATGTAGCGAAGAAGTTTTCGTTGACGCAGAATCTGAGCAAGGCGACAAGGTAACCTGTGATGAATGCGGTTCGAGCCTTGAGATCGTGGGGCTTGACCCGATGGAACTCGACTTGATGGCCGACCCCGAGGACGACCAAGCGCCGGAGCGCGACGACTTTTACAGTCATGATTACGATGATCATCATTATTGAAAATCGGTTTTTGTGACCGACTGCGTTCTCCTGAGTCGGTCAAAATGACCGCATGGCAATTCCCGTCAGCCAAACTTTTCTGTAAACACAAGCATTTTACACATCTTCGGCCATTGGCACGACAGTTGATTTATAACTGGCGCCGATGCTCCGTGGAGCATGAAGTGAACAAAATGTTGTCCAACAAAAATAAATTATTCCTGGCGAAACTTTGGCCGGTGTGGTTGCTGTTAGCGCTTCCCACTTTGTGGCTGGTGTTTG
>JANOGL010000333.1:0-11294 GCA_031405985.1 Acidobacteriota bacterium
TCAGATAAGCAAAAAACCTGTAAAAACCGCTGTCTCCGCGCATGTAGCCGATTGCGAAAATATGGATCAGCAGCCCGACGAACGTGACAAAACAGGCGTAGATACCCGACAGCTCGTCCATCCCGAGCGCAAAATCGACGCGAAAGCCACCGACCTGTATCCATGTCCATAGATGATCCAGGATCGGTTTGCCCTCTGGATCTATCAACGCCCCCGGATGCGGCGTGCCGATGCCGAACGCGATCATAAACGCGACAATCGTCGAGACCGCAATCGTCCCGCACGCGACAAGGCCGCTGAACAATTCGTTCTTCAACTTGCCGCCGATCAGCCAATTGATAACTGCACCGGCCAGCGGCGCGAAGATGATTAGACTTAAAAGGTTGTTTTCAGTCATTCTAAAAATTCAGGTCGTCGTCCTCATCCTCTGCGACAAGTTCCTGTTCCGCTAACTCTTGCCAGAAATTTAAAGTCTTTTGATCGGCATCTTGCTTTGCTAACAGACGCGACACCTCTCCATCAACTACCTTTAGTTCTGGGAAACGTCGCAGTAAGACAGCCAAGTCACGGCGATCGGTCCAGGACTTGTCCTTTCCATACCTCGAAATGAAACTTGTCACCTTACTCACGATCAGCTCGACCGGCGTCAGAACTTTGACTCCCTCAATTGATTGGCTGTCGGGAAGTTCGCTTAAAATTCGAACATCCACGAGATGTCGGTTTCCTTCATTGCGCACCTGATAGAGCCGTAATCCCTTGTCTTTGACTTCACGAATACGAACAGCAATGTGAAATCTCTCGCTTAGATTCGCGCGCAACTCCTCGGCAAACTCGTGAGCACGATTCGACATGATATCAACATCCTGAGTTGCGCGCGGTTCGCTGACGTATGCGTTGACGGCCTGAGCTCCAAACAGAGCTACATCGTCTCGCCCTTGCAGAAACTCAAGCACGGCCTCCTGAATCTTCGATAGCGGCAGCGGTTCGTGCATCACAAACTCCTGAAATATAAGAACGTCGGCATTTAACATCTAATTCTTTAAAATACTCGCGTCGTCCACGTCGATCGAGCGGCTGTTGCGGAAGAACGCGATGATGATGCCGAGACCGACGGCGGCTTCGGCGGCGGCGACGCTCATTACCATAAATACAAAAAGCTGCCCGGTCGTGTCGGCGTAGTAGCGCGAAAACGCGACGAACGTCAGATTCACGGCGTTGAGCATCAGCTCGATGCACATAAACATGCCCAAAGCGTTGCGCTTGAAAATAACGCCGACGCAGCCGATCGTAAACAAAATTCCTGATAACGCCAGATAGCTGGCTAAACTCGGTTCCATAAACTAGTGAATAGTGAATAGTGCCGCCAAATTGCGTAGCGAACTATTTACTATGTACCCTTCACAATTTACTCATCCTCAATTCCTCGTTCTTCGAGTTCGTGCTCGACGACCAATTCAAGTTGCGGCTGCGCTAATCTGCGGGCCAAAATCACCGAGCCAATGATCGCCATCAGCAGCAAAACTCCGACGATCTCGACTGGCAGCAGATATTCGGTGTACATCGCCTGGCCGATGCTCAGTGTTTTGCCGGCACTGGTGTTCGGATCGACAGCATGATTCGGCGCTCGCATCACGGCGTAAAAGATAAACAGCGTCTGCGCGAGTAAAATCACGCCGAGCCCGCCGCCGAGAGCGTAAAGATAACCGAGACGATTGCGGGCGGTGTCGTCGTCGAGATTCAAGAGCATAATCACAAAAACGACGAGCACCATGATCGCCCCGGCGTAGATCAATATCTGCACCGCTGCGATAAACGGCGCCGCGAGCGTCACGTAAATGCACGACAGCGAAATAAACACACCGACCAGCGAGATCGCGCTGTAAAGCGGATTGCGATGATAGACCATCGAGATCGCGCACATGATCGCGAGTCCGGCGAATAAGAAAAATAGTGCTGTTCCAACCATACAAACTTTTCTAACGCAGAGACCGCCGAGAACGCAGAGAAAACCAATTTATGAAAGCAAAAAAGTTGCAGTTCTTATTAACTCTGCGTCCTTTGCGATCTCTGCGTTTAAAACTCCTATCTATTCAAAAAATACACAACTATGATCGTCAAGATCACATTGCCCAACGCAACGGGCAGCAAAAACTTCCAGCCGAAGTTCATCAGCTGATCAAAGCGAAATCGCGGCAGCGTTCCGCGCACCCAAATGTAAAAGAACAAAAACGCGCAGATCTTGCCGATGAATGCGACGTGACTGACAAGCGCGTATGGAATCGAGCCGACTTCGAAAACATGGCTAAGTCCCGGCACATACCAGCCGCCTAAAAAAAGAACCGTGCACATAACCGACACCGTGAACATATTCACGTACTCGGCCATGAAGAAGAGAGCGAATTTCAGCGCCGAATATTCCGTATGAAAGCCTGCAACGAGTTCGGTTTCGGCTTCCGGCAGATCGAACGGCACACGGTTCGTCTCGGCAAACGCGGCTATCAAAAACACAATGAAACCAATAAACTGCGGGATAATGTACCAGCGAAACGGGGACTGCTGTTGTGCGTAAATGATGCCGTTGAGATCGAGTGTTCCCGCGAGCATTACGACGCCGATCACACTCGCTCCCATCGCGAGCTCGTAGCTTATCATCTGTGCGCTCGATCGAAGCCCGCCCATTAACGAATACTTACTATTCGACGACCAGCCCGCGAGTGCGATGCCGTAAACGCCGACCGACGTGATTCCCAGAACAAACAGCACGCCGACGTCGATGCGCGCAATTGTGAGCGGCAGGGCTTTTACGCCTTCCCCCAAACCGTACGGCAAGAAACTCCAATCGACCGTCGTGATCGCCGGGCCGAACGGATAAACAACCATCGGCATCAGCGCACAAACTAGCGCGACCATTGGCGCGAGATAGTAGATGAATTTTGTTGATTTGTCGGGAACGAGATCTTCTTTAAAGATAAATTTCAGCAGATCGGCAAACGGCTGCAGCACGCCCCACGGCCCGACACGATTTGGCCCGATGCGTCCCTGTATCCAGCCAAGCACCTTGCGTTCGGCTAATACCGTATACGCGACGATCATCATCACGCCGCCAAAAGCCGCCCCGATCGCAACTGCGATCACGACAAACGGAAATGCGGTTTTAATGACAGCTTCCATAGAAAAAATCTATTCAACGGCTATGCCGAATCTCAGTGCGGTGAGGCTAGCCTCACCGTTGCCGCTAATAATATTTTTTGGAGGCTCGGCCTCCAAATCGGCGGCGTAGCCGCCCGGAATATTTTGTCCGCATTCACGGAGAAGCATAGCTTCTCCGCACTGCGATGCGGCAAGCCGATAAAACTTATCTGCCGCCCGTATTCGCTCGGTCGCCGGCACCGACGGCTGCGGCCTGGGCGCCGTTAGCTTTCGGCGAACCGTCGAGTTCAAACTGCTCGAGCGGCGAGACGAGTAAATTCTCAGGCTTCGGATTACCGTGCGCGAGCAGATGAAACTGCGCGGTTTTCGAAGTCATCGTCGTCAACCTGTGCAGCTTATGTCCGACCTTCGGCGTCAAATTGTTTTTCTCACCCGCAGACATTTTCTCGACCGCGTCTCTTAATGCTTTAACATTTGCCGAAACATCTGTCTTTGCCTTGATTTCGTACTTTGCCTGAACCGGATTTGACTCGTCCTTTAATGACGGATAACGCAAACCGTCGTATGCCGGAATCGCGTCCCCAATCGATCTAAAAATCGCTGACGGCGACCAATCGGGTGCGATCTCGGCGCCCATTTCGCGGGCGATCAGCGCCGCTATCATCCAGTCGGGCTTCGATTGATTGAGCGGCTCTATGGCCTTTCGAACGCGTTGGACATTGCCGGCATTATTCGTAAAGGTCCCGTCGACCTCGGCAAAACTCGCCGCAGGAAAAATGACATCGGCGTGCTCGCAAGTCTCGGTCAAAAACAATTCTTGAACGACGACGAAATCTTTGCCGGCGAGCACGTCAGCATTTTGTAAGCTGCCGCCGATGAGCAAGCCGCGCGAATTTTTTACAACTTCATCGAGCGATTTACGTCCTGCGGTCATATCGAATGCACCGACCGAGTTGTTATATTTCGCCAGAGGATGAAGCAAAACTCGCCGTCCGTCGCCTGCAAGGCTCGCCGCATTCGCGGCAATGATCGCTTGAGCGTCCGCCCGCAGGTCGCCGCCGAACATGATGATCATATCCCCTTGAGTTTCGAAAATCGTCTTTCTTGCGGCGTCGATCTCTGCAGCGTCAACGCCCATCTTTTCTGCGACGAGCTTGTCGCTTTTTGAATCCGTCGCGGCGAGCGCAAATGCATCAACCGTGCCCGGAGCGGCGTGAATAAACTGTGTCGCTATGCGAGACAGATTGATTGGTGTGTCGTTTACGCAAATGAACTTTGCGCCGCCGTTTTTTACTGCTGCGCGGATCTGTTTTGCCGTAAAAGTCTGTTCTTCTTCAGGTTCGCCGCCGATTAAAAGAACCGTCGCGGCGGAGCGAATGTCGCGATGCGTTGCGAGCGGCACGCTGAGATTATCAAACACGGGTGCCAGATCGTACGTGTCGGAGACTGCGAAGTTTTCAGTCTTGGCGGCGTTGGTCGCAAACTTCTTAAGCGTGAAAACGCTTTCGTTTGACAGTCGCGGACTCGCGATGACGCCGACGGAACCCGCTTTTTTAAAACCGTCTGCAGCGAATTTTATAGCTTCGTCCCAAGTTGCCGGAATCAACTTACCGCCTTTTGAATAGCGGATCATCGGCGTCTTGATTCTGTCGGCGTGGCCGATGAATTCGTGTGCGAATCGTGCTTTAACGTCGAGAAACTCGCCGTTGAGGCCATTGACGTAACGGTCACGGGCGACGATGCGATGGACTTTGCCGCCGCGTGAGCCGATCGAGATCTGCATTCCGTCCGACGAGTAAACGTCGGTGCTGACCGTCTGCTCGAGTTCCCACGGCCGCGTCTCGTGGCGATAAACGCCGTCGAGCAGAGTTCCGGTCGGACAAACCTCGATGCAGTTGCCGCATTGCGAACAACCGAGCCAGCCGCCGTACGTGCCTATGACCGTGTTCGCTCCGCGGTTTCCCGCCTCGATCGCGTCCTCGCCCATCCACTCGCTGCAGACGCGCGTGCAGCGTTTGCACAAGATGCAGCGCTGCGGGTCGTTTGCGACGATCGGCGAAAGATATTTTTCGGGTGCGACGTTTTTGCGTTCTGAAAATCGTTCCTCGACATCGCCCCAGTCGAAGATCACTTCCTGCAGTTCGCACTCGCCGCCGCGGTCGCACACAGGGCAATCGAGCGGATGATTTGCGAGCAGAAATTCGCCCATCGCCCGCTGAGCCTTTTCGACCTCTTCACTCTTCGTGGTGACGACCATTCCGTCGGTGCAGCTGATCGTGCACGAAGTCTGCAGCTTCGGCATTTTGTCGATGCGCACGAGGCACATTCGGCACGAAGCCTGAACTTCGAGGTCTTGGTAATAGCAAAACGACGGTATGCCAAAGCCCTTTTCGCGGCACACGTCGATCAGCCGCGCGCCCTTATCAACCTCGAAATCCTGCTCGTTTATCGTTACTTTTATCTTTTCTGACATCAAACTTTTCGCGCGTATCGCGTCTCAGTCGCCTTTGCTTGGTCGCCGTCGGGCGTAACGTTATAAGCGTTGATGACGATGTTGTTGTCGTCAACTATGTCGATCTCTGTTCGCCAGCCCCACCGCGGCTCTCCTTCACCGGCAAAATAGCTGCCCGCGACACTAAAGTTGTCGCCGGCGTCACCTTCGCTATGCATAATGGCCGTTGACATATGAAAACTATCGACCCACGCCGCCTGAAATTTATTTGTCGCAAGGTCAAAGCCGTAGATCGCGAAGCCCTCAAATGGTTTGCCCTGAAGCTCGCCCGAATACTCGTGCATCACAAACCGGCCGTCGAGAATCTCATGAATCGTGCCGGTCATCGGCGATTCGTCAGCCAGTTTATCAGGCTCGAACCACGTTTTCGTCATGCCGGACCATGTTCCCGCGAGCCGCAAAAGCTGCGCGTGGTGGCCGTCCACTTTTGATTCGTCAAACTTCATCTATTCAGCCGCAGCTTCCGTCTTTTCTTCGGCAGTCGCTTCAGCTTTTTCTTCGATCGCTACTTCCTGATCCGGTGTTTCTTCCGCCACGACGTCTGTCGCGACTTCCGGCTCCGGAGTCTCTGCTATTACTTCCGGAGCAGCTTCGGTCACGATCTCTGGTACGGTTTCTTCTGCGACGACAGCTTTTTTACGGACCTTTGGTTTCGGTTTTTCTTTTACGGCTGGTGCGGCGGCGATCGCCGGTTTTTCGCTCGGCACAAATGCCGCCGTCTTTGGCTTTTGCCGTGTTTTTCCGTAACTGCCGGCAAAAATTTTGCCGCGTCGCGTCCTCTTATCACCTTTTCCCATTAAATTCTCCTACTTAATTTTTGTTAGTTGCGACCGGTTTCGGCACCGCCGTCTGGCGCGCCAAAACCTTGATCACGTAATCCTGAATCATTGAATTCGCAAATTGTCTATTATGATCCTGACAGATCAATTTTGTTTCCTGAACGTCGTAGATCGAGGCGACTCCCACCCGCACCGACTGCGTTTTTGCTTCGAGCGAGCGAATTGGAACTATCCCGTCGCCCGGCGAATGAATGACTTTTTTCAGATCGTCATCCGTGAATTTATAACCGTCCGAGCGTGTAAAACCCTTTGCTCTAAAAAGGGTCTTCCACTTGTCTGCCTTGGCGTCACGATAGATAACGACGCCATCGGGTGTATCTTTCTTGCAATCGCAGCCGACGGTAAAAAAATCGACGCCGGTGGATTTGCCGTTTGCGGCCGCCAGAGCTTCGTGAAGTCGCTTTGAGCGTGCGAGCACATTTGCGAAATACTGATCTGCGACTTTGCGCTCCGCAAGATTGAACTCGTCGGGAAAGCCCTTGTCATTCGTCACGTCCCAACCGTACTTCTTCCAAGTTTTTGTGTCGTAAAGGTCGATCTCTAGCGGTTCGAGTTTATCGTCGAAGACGCGCAGCGACCCTGGCGCCGGTAACAGCTGAAACGACGCCGGTACGCTAAACACAAGATACTTCGACGTGTCCTGCACGAATGGCAGGTCAATCCGCATGCCGCCGAGCGCAAATCCGTTTATAAGACTGTTAAGTGCATTGGCCGCGCCTTCGTGTGGCGTGCCGATCATGATGATCTTGTCAAAATATCGCGAGCCGGCCCATGTCGGATGAAACTTATCCTTGCCATCCAGCACGTCAGAGTCGCCATACATTGCGGCGTAACGCGAGATGATGCCGCCCATTGAGTGCGCGACGATGTCGAATTTCAAGTTTGGCTTATTAAAATGTTTTCTTAAGGCCTCGAGTTTTTTAATGAGCAATTTCGCGTTTTCGACGTTATCGAGCCGCCAGTCGTAGGCAAAAACGTAGAGCGAATCTTGATAACCGTCTGCCGACGGCGCATCAAATTTTTCTTCCGTGTAGCCGCCGCGCAACTGCATCGCCTTAATAAATCCGCCGTAAATATCGACGCCGGGAAAGATGCCTAGCTTAACCTCGCGAAGCACGTCGGTCGCGATCAGTTTGTCGCGCATCTTTGTCGAATCAGCTTGCAGCGGCAGTCTCAGATCTTCGGACTTCGACTTAAATGTCTTGAACCAAACGCGCTCTTTTGTCTCGGAATGTCGCAGCTCCGAACCTGAAAGCCCTGGAATCAGAATCAAGGGATTTTTGCCCTGTGCGAAACACGAAAGAGCGCACAACGCGATAATCACGCCGAAGCGGAGAGCGGACTTGATCGCGTTATAGGGTTCCCGTTTTAGCATTTAATTCGCAACATTCGGGGCGACACTGTCGCCATTCGCCTTGCCGGACAACCACTTTTTGAAATCATCAGGAAACTGCCTGATCGCCGACTGTATCGGCCACGCCGCAGCGTCACCGAGCGGACAAAAACTTTTCCCCTCGATGTTGTCGCAGATATCGAGCAGCAATTTTGCATCCTCAGGCCGGCCTTCGCCGATCGAGATGCGGTTAAAAATTTTCACGAGCCAGTCGGTACCCTCGCGGCACGGCGTGCACCAACCACACGACTCGTGCTTGTAAAACTCGGTGAGGTTCTTTGTCGAGTCCATAATATCGACCGTTGAATCCATCACCATCATGCCGCCCGTGCCCAGCATTGATCCCGCTGCGACGAGGCCTTCGTAATCGAGCGTGACGTTTTTGCCAAGTATTTGGCCCGCGTTCATTATGTAAACAGACGAGCCGCCGGGAATTACAGCCTTCAGCTTCTTGTCGCTACGAAGCATGCCGCCGCAGTCATCCATGATGAACTTTTCCATGTCGGCGTAGCCCATCGGCAGTTCGTAAACGCCGGGCTTTTTGACGTGGCCGCTTATCGACCAAAGCTTTGTGCCACCCGATTTCTCCGTGCCGAGATCGCGCCATTTGATGCCGCCCATCTCAATGATCTGAGGAATGCTCGTTAATGTCTCGACGTTGTTGACGATCGTCGGACATGAGTAAAGGCCTTCGACGGCAGGGAACGGCGGCTTCATTCGCGGATGCCCGCGATAACCCTCGAGACTTGAGAGCAACGCAGTTTCTTCGCCGCAGATGTACGCGCCGGCGCCGGTGTGCGTGTGCAGATCGAACTCGAATTTTGAACCGAGAACTTTCTTGCCAAGGATTCCGGCCTCGCGTGCTTCGCCCAACGCGACATCCATTATGTCGATCAGATATTTGTACTCGCCGCGTGTGTAGATGTAGCCGGTGTTTGACCCCAATGCGAAGCCCGCGATGATCATACCCTCGATCACGGCGTGCGGTTCGAATTCCATCAGGTAGCGATCTTTGAACGAGCCCGGCTCAGATTCGTCGGCGTTGCAGACGATGTATTTCGGTTTCGGATTATCGCGCGGCACGAACGACCACTTCATGCCCGTGGGGAATCCAGCACCACCGCGCCCACGCAGCGCCGAGTCTTTCACCTCTTGAATGATCGCGTCCTGCGTCATCGCGAGCGACTTTTCGAGTGATTTGTAACCGCCGGTTTTTTTATACACTTCAAGCGTGTGGCCGTCTTTAACGGCAATCCGCTTTAATGATAAAGGCTCGCAGCCAATGGCTTTGATTTCCATATATGGAACGCGGACGCCCTCGTCCGCTTGTCGCCGGTTCCTCCGGCGAGATTCTCAACTCAATTGGTTCGTGCCGAAGCGGCACTCATTGCGGACGAGGGCGTCCGCGTTCCGTTAATCACACGCGTCCAAAATCTTGTCCACTTTCTCCACCGTCAGATCCTCGTGATAATCAAACCCGATCTGCATCATCGGCGCGGTGCCGCAGCTACCGAGGCATTCGACCATCGTGACGGTGAACTTACCGTCCTCTGTCGTCTCGCCGGCGTGAATGCCGAGCTTCGAGCAAATGTGATCTGTAATATCGGGCTCGCCCATGATCTTGCACGACAGCGTTTTGCAGATCTGGATGTGATGCCGGCCGACGGGACGTAGGTTGAACATCGAGTAAAACGTCGCCGTTTCCCACACGGCCGTCACCTCGAGATTCAAAAACTTTGCTAAGAAATTAACGCCCGCGTTGTCGATCCACCCACGCTCACGCTGCACAAGCATCAACAGCGGTATCAACGCCGAACGGCTGCGCTCGGCCGGATATTTCGCGATATGCGACTTCATCTCGTCAACGATTGCAGGTGCAAACTCCGCCACCTCATCCGAGACGATGATCTTGTCTGTATAACTTGTTGCGGTATGAGTTGCCATTACCTATCGGTCGATCTCCCCCAACACAATATCCAAACTGCCGATGACCGCGACGACGTCGGCGATCATTTCGCCCTTGACCATGACAGGCAGGGCGGACAGATTGACGAAGCTCGGCCCGCGGAAGTGGACGCGTTCGGGTTTCGGGCCGCCGTTGGATTTCATATAAACGCCGAGTTCGCCTTTTGAGGCCTCGATCGGCATGTAAACCTCGCCCACGGGGACATTAAAGCCCTCGGCGACGATCAAAAAATGGTGAATGAGCGAGTCCATATGCTTTCGCATATCGTCGCGGTCGGGCAGAACGACCTTCGGAGCGTCGGCCTTTATCGGGCCGGGCTTTAATCTTTCGAGAGCCTGACGAACGATCTTGTGTGACTCGTAACACTCGCGCATGCGAACTCGGAATCGCGCCCAGACATCGCAGTCATCCTCGACACAGACGTCGAAATCGTAAGTCTCGTAACCGGTGTATGGGTTGTCGCGTCTGAGGTCGAGATCGACGCCGCTGCCACGAAGGCACGGCCCCGTAAGCCCCCAGTCGATCGCATCTTCGCCGGAGATCACACCGATGCCTTTTGTGCGGCTCATCCAGATCGTGTTTCCGGTGACGAGCGTTTCGAATGTATTCATCGCCTCAGGAAAGTCGTCGAGAAACTGCGTGCAACGCCGCTCGAAACCGGCGGGCAGATCCATCATCAGTCCGCCGATACGAAAATAGCTCGGCGTCATTCGCCCGCCGGATGCCGCCTCGATGAGGTTGAGAATTTTCTCGCGTTGGCGAAAACAATAGAAAAACACGCTCATCGCGCCAATGTCGAGGCAGTGCGTTCCTAGCCAAACCATGTGCGACGCGATACGCTGCAGCTCGCACATCAGCACGCGGATGACCTGCGCACGCTCGGGAATTTCGAGATTGAGCAGTTTCTCAGCCGCCATCACATACGCCAGATTGTTCCCCAACGGATTGAGATAATCCATCCGGTCGGTGATGACGATGCCCTGCTGATATTTCTTGTACTCAAAGAGCTTCTCCATGCCCGTGTGGAGATAGCCGATGTCGGGAATCGCCTTCACGACCAACTCGCCATCAAGCCGCAGGTCGAGACGCAGCACGCCGTGCGTCGAAGGATGCTGCGGCCCCAGCGAAATGGTCATCAACTGGTCGGCCAACGGGTCGGGCTTCCGCGCAAACGCGGGGTCTATGACCGCCGTGGTGGGAACTCTGATTTCTCTGACAGTTTGCATAAAACGAATTACTTAAACAGTGCGGAAGGGTTTAATAACCTTTGAGCGGAAAATCTTTGCGCAACGGATGCCCTTCGTATCCTGGCGCTGGCACTTGGCCGCCGTTTCCATTGATGGCCCCAACGGGCGTGGTGATGAAAACGGTGTAGGTAGAGCAATCAGTGATAGTCGAAGCCGGGATGACCGGGCGGGCACGACAACCGGGCAG
>JANOGL010000384.1:0-1570 GCA_031405985.1 Acidobacteriota bacterium
ATTTCCTCGGCCAGATCGCCCAATAGGAGCAGTACTGCCGGACGGAGAGACGACCTCGGAAAGTTTTCCAGAAAAATTGTGAGGCGTTCGATTTTTTCAAAACCTTCGGAGGTTTGGATGAGCCGCATCAGCCTTTCATCGTCGCCTTTTTTGTTTTTGCCAATCACGGCTTCGGCCTGTACCCAGCCATAATTGCGAGGGGGAACAATGACCCGATAAAAGGTTATTCCGTCAAATTGCTTGTAACCTGAAATGGCCAGAATTCGCCCGGTTCGCATTCTTTGGATCGAGTCTGAGTACAGACCCGGCTGAACCCGCAAAACTGCCAGCCGGTCGTCAATGACGATAACCACACTTGAATTCAGAGAATTCGGATTTTTGGACGGTAAATTGCGTTTCTTCTGAGCTTGGGTCGGAGAGACGAAAGCGAGAAAAACGAGGAAAATCAAGATGAATGAGCGTCTCATTGGCTCTTCCTCCTTTGTGAGAATTAGTAGTATAAAGCCCAATAAAAATTAAAATATCTAAGCAATAATGCAAAATTAAAAATGCAAAATGCAAAATTAAGAAAGACTAAAAGCCAAATGTCATCAAATATTTGCCAGGTTTTCTTAATTTTCAAAAGGTCGCAGAACTTTTGCCTACCTGCTTATTTGTTTTTCAAACTTGCGAGTTTGATCTTTTCTTTCATTCCGGCATGGTGAAAATGGCAAATGGCAATTGCCAGAGCGTCTGCCGCATCATGCGGTTGCGGAATAGTTGGCAATTTCAAGAGGATCTTAACCATTTCCTGCACCTGATGTTTTTCGGCGTTGCCGTAACCGACGACCGTTTGTTTACCAGACGGGGCGCATATTCGGCAATCTCTAAGCCGTTTTTTTCCCCCAAAAGTAAAACTACCCCGCGAACTTGTCCGAGTTTGAGCGCAACTTTGACATTGACCGCAAAGAAGGCTTCCTCAACCGAAATGACTTCGGGTTGAAATCGTTCGATAATCGCCTGTAAATCAGTATAAATTTTCAATAAACGTTTCGAGAAACTCTCTTTGGGCGAAGACTTGACCGTTCCATAATCAATCAGACGGTAAAAGTTTCCATCCTTTTTAACGACGCCCCAACCAAGCGTTTCACTTCCCGGATCAATGCCTAAAACTCTCATTGGTAATTAGTAGCTGGTAATTGGTAACTAGGTAGCTGCCCTAACTTTTTGCAGAAAAGCAACAAGTTGTCTCTGTAAACTACTAATTTCATTATTCAATTCAGCGTAAAGTGTATTATCAATATATTCTAAATCTTTTGCAAGCAATATTTGGTAATCAAGTTCGGAGGATGATCCTACTGCGATTTGCAAAAATCGAGCATAATCACTATTGCTTCCTCGACCACAGCCTTCTGCAATATTAGTTGGGATTGAGCTACTGGATCGTCTCATTTGACTCGTCAGAGAAAATAATTCTTCTTTCGGAAAACCCTTTGTAATCCGATAAATTTTCAAGGTTAAATTATGCGATAATTCCCAAATTCTCAACTGACGAAAATCCCGCATTTTAGGTCTCCTTATAAACTACTTA
>JANOGL010000386.1:0-6377 GCA_031405985.1 Acidobacteriota bacterium
ATCCGGGGTCTAAGATGGAACAGGTCGCAAAAGACGACGGCTTTCGACACATTTTTTACGGCAAACCCGACGTCGGCGGAAGATTCAGCGCGCTTTCGGCGTTTGGAATGACAGCCGCAACGGCGATGGGTCTCGATGTCGGAAGTTTTTTGCTAAAGGCAAACAAAATGGTCGGAGCCTGTCGCGACAACGATCCGAAAACAAATCCCGGCGCGTTATTAGGTTTGATACTTGGCGTTTGTCACAAACACGACCTTGATAAATTAACGATCTTCGCGTCACCCGAAATCCACGCGTCCGGAGCATGGCTCGAACAACTGATCGCCGAATCGACCGGTAAAAATGGCGTCGCGATCATTCCAGTCGATCGCGAACCGTTTCAAAATGTTGCGAAATACGGCAACGATCGCGTGTTTGTGTTTTTGAGTTTAAAAAACAACGCCGAAATGTCCGCGGGATACGACGAGGTCATCGGCGGCGGCGATCCGGCCATAAAGATCGAACTCGATTCAATCGAAAATCTCGGTCAGGAATTTTTCCGCTGGGAATTTGCCACCGCCGTCGCGGGCAGCGTGATGCAGATAAATCCGTTCAACCAACCCGATGTCGAATCGGCAAAGATCGAAGCTCGCAAGATCACGGATGAGTACGAAAACTCAGGCGCACTTCCTGATGAAAACCCGTTTTTCGAAGAAGCCGGCATCGCTTTATTCACAAGCGATAATTACGCCGCGACGCTTGGAACATCGGCAAAAGAGGAGTCAATAAATGGGTTTATCGAAGCTCACATCGCCCAGATTTGTGAGAACGATTACTTTGCATTACTCGCTTACATCGAGATGAACCCAGAGAACGAAACTCTGCTGAGCGCGATTCGCGCAAATGTTTTAGCACGAACCGGCGTGGCAACGTGTCTTGGCTTCGGGCCGCGATTTTTGCATTCAACCGGTCAAGCTTACAAAGGCGGGGCGAATAACGGCGTGTTTTTGCAGCTAACTTCGGATGACGCTTTCGATCTGCCGGTTCCTGAGCAAAATTATACATTCGGCGTCGTCAAGCAAGCGCAGGCACGCGGCGATTTTCAAGTTTTGCTCGACCGAAGTCGTCGAGCGTTGCGCATTCACCTCGGCAAAGATGTGGCAGGCGGGCTCAAAATGCTCGCCGAGATGATCTAAAATCAACGTCAATCTTCGCAAACGCGGTTTTCAGCGCCTATACTTGTCAATAGAATTTCTCCGCAACTTTCTCTCGACCCAATTATGCAGAGCGAGAATGATCTTGAACCCGAAACAAACTCCGCCGCAGAACAAAAAGCGACAAGGCTCCCTAAGGTCAGGGGCCTTTGGTTGTGGCTACACGCTATTGGCTTCACAATTGGTTTCTCGCTGCTGGTTTGGCTGATCTACAACTATTGGGACCAGGTGCGTCAATCGGTTGTTAACGTCGGTTGGGGCTTTGTTTTTGTGGTCGGTCTAAATATCACGCGGCATCTTCTGCGAGCTTTAACCATGTATCGTGCAGTCGATCCTGCGCATCGCACTTTTAAATACAGAAGCGCGGTCGCGGCGCGATTCGGTGGCGAGGCAGTGAATTTTTTCACATTCGCCGGGCCGTTTCTCGGCGATGCGACAAAGGCGATACTTTTAAAGAAGAATGTTTCGATGACGGAAAGCGCGTCGGCCGTGATCATCGACAACGTCCTTTACTACATCACCGTGATCTTGGTCATGCTCGGCGGCGTTGCGGTGCTGATCTCACAATACGGCAGCCTAAGTTCGTCGGTGCGGATCGTACTTTTCGGCATCGTGATCGTGGCTATCATCTTGTTAACGGGCCTGGTGCTGGCGATGATGTATCGCTTTAAGCCGCTCACGTATCTTATCAAGCAGCTCAATAAACGCGGCGTCGCACCGAGTTTTATCTTAAAGAAGAAGGATACCTTCGAGTCGGTCGAGAGCAACGTCTTTCACTTTTATCACGACCGGCGTGCTGACTTTTTCTCGGTTTTCGGCATCAGCATGATCACGCACTGCGTCAGCGTCACTGAAGTTTTTCTTGTGCTAAAACTGCTCGGCAACGTGCCGTTTGTCTCAACGGCCTTTATTATCGAGAGTCTTACAAAGGTCATTAACGCATCGTTCAGCTTTATACCGGGAACAATTGGAGCTTATGAGGGCGGAAACGGAATTATCCTTCGCACTCTCGGCTACACGACGGCAACCGGCATTGCCCTCGCACTGGTTCGACGGGGTGCAATTCTCTTTTCGACATTCATCGGCTGCATTATCTTGCTCTGGAGAACCGCCGAGGGAGGCGCGAAACGCTTAAAAGACAATAAAAACAAGACTTAGAGCGCTGATTTACGTTTCCTTACATTTTATTCGGCCATTCCGCCTCTCTTGACGTCTAAGGTTGCAAGAAGTAAAGCCGCATAAATTTAACTTGAATTTGTCGCGGAGATATAGTAACTTGGTTTTTGTAAAACATTATTTAACCGGACAAATACACGACTTCTTACCGGTTTTGGAAATAAACAATTTAACAGCTTCGCCCGGACATTTTTAGGAGGATTAGTATGAAAAGCAGGTTTTCTGACTCGATTTTGCGAGTATTGACCGCGTTTCTTTTGCTTGCAACTGCAGCGCTCGGCGTTTGGGCGCAGGACGACCCAGATCCGAATTCACCGACGCCGATCTTGATAACCGAGGCAGATTCGATCCGCGCACTGGCACAACCCGTGAAAAGCGCGCGTAGGATCAGTCCGTCACGCATAACTTCGCAAGCATTCCGCTCCAATTCAAAGACCGTTTTGTATGTAACAAACATCGATCTGATGGAGGGCGAAGGTGCGAATGCCTTTCGCGTCTACGTAAACGATGAAAAGGGACGCACTTACCGTTATCCTGTCCTCGACCTCCGTCGGTCGCCATTTGTAAAAAATGTCTATGAAATCGTTGTCTTATTGACGGACGAACTTAAATTTTGGGACCAGCCATCTGAGGACGGCGACGTTCTGATCTATCTTACCTGGCGCGGCATGGCGAGCAATCAGGTCAAACTTGGACTCGGCAAGATCGGTGGCGGGCCAAAACAACCCGAATCTCTAATGCCATCGCCTCTCTCGAAAGTGAGGTCAGGGATCGTGAAGAGCGGCATTGAAAACAGTGCTTTCGAATCCGAATATGTCGGCTACCGTTGGTCGGGAGACCGAAAGAGAATGCTCGAACAATCTACGTTCGGCCCGACGTTCCTGACGGACAACAGTATGCGTCGTCTCGGCTTGCGGACATGGTTAAACGCACAATTGGACGCCTCTTACCCCTCAGCGGCATATCCATATCCGAATCAGCCATTGAAACCGGTTAACGCTCCTTCCGATTGTGACGGCGATCAGACAGTGACACCCGATGTTCCCGCAACGTGTTTCCGCGATACCTACACAATGTATCCGATACAAAAGTGGCATTCTGAAGAAGCACTTTACGGAACTTCGCAGTTGCGACATCGCGTCGCGTGGGCGTTGAGTCAGATTTGGGTGACGTCGGGTGCCGACATTCAGCAATCGCGACACATGGTCGAGTATCACAAGGTTTTGTCGGCAAATGGGTTTGGTAATTACCGTAACCTAATGCAGCAGATGACCCTTAACCCGACGATGGGAACATACCTCGACATGGCGACCAGCACACGATTCAGCCCGAATGAAAATTACGGTCGCGAACTGCTTCAGCTTTTCACTGTCGGCCTCTTTATGCTCAATCAAGACGGTACCTATCAGCTTGACGTCGGTGGCAATCCGATACCGACGTACGATCAGGAGACTGTAAATAACTTTACCAAGGTTTTGACCGGCTGGCGGCTATGCTCGGTCGTCGGAGCAAGCTGTCCTAATCTAAGCAATGCTCCCAACTACATTGACCCGATGCTGCTCAATGCCGGCGTCAATCAGGGGAGTATTAATAACAATTTGCATGATCTGACAGCTAAGACGTTGCTGAATTACCCCGGTTCGACGACTACAAATATTGCGGCCTGCGGCAATTGCACGACGTTCCCGAACGTTCAGACCTACGCGAACAACTCACTTAACCAGACGCTCGACAACGTCTTTAATCACCCGAGCCTCGGACCGTATGTATGCAAGGTTCTGATCCAGCATATGGTGACGAGCGATCCGACGCCGGCGTATGTAAGCCGCGTCGCAGGAGTTTTCAACAACAACGGATTTGGCGTTCGCGGCGACATGCGAGCGGTCGTGAAGGCGATCCTGCTTGACCCCGAAGCACGCGGCGACGTAAAAACCGACCCGAACTACGGCAAGCTTCGTGAGCCATGGCAGTATGCGACAAATATCCTGAGACATTTTAACGTCCGCTCCGCTGACGGGCTCGGGCTTAGCGACGGCGTATTTTTCCAACGCGGTGAATACACGGGAATGAACCAGATTCCGTTTCGTTCGCCGACTGTATTTAACTACTTTCCGCCCGACTATGTTGTCCCTAATTCATCGCTACTCGGACCTGAGTTCGCCTTGATGACAACCGGGACGACGATTGCTCGTGCAAACTTCGTAAATCGGTTTACGTTCACAACCCCCGCGGTGCCCATAGGCGCTCCGTCTAATACAGGAGGTGCGCCAAACGGAACTTCGCTCGACTTTAGCGATCTGCAGGCATTGGCGGCTGCCGATACAACAGGCAATCAACTTGTTGACGAACTCAATCGCAGAATGATGCACAGCACGATGTCGGCACAAATGAAGAGCACTATTCTCACGGCGGTTACGGCCATTGCTTCGACCGACCCCCTGCAGCGTGCAAAACAAGCGGTTTATCTAGTGACAACATCGTCACAATATCAAGTGCAGAGGTAAAAACAATGAAAGAAAACAGACGTGAATTTTTGAAAAAATCAGGCAGCTGTGCCCTAGGCATGGCCGCGCTCGCCACGCAGATGGGACACCTCGGCACAATGAACGCATTGGCGCAAAAGGTGATCGACAGTCAGCCCGAGGGTGGTGCGAATTACAAGGCTCTCGTCCTGCTATTTTGGTCAGGTGGCAATGACGGCAACAATATGATTGTCCCAAACCATAATGATGCCTCTGTAAGCAATTACGCCGCATACAGTAGTCTGCGAACTCCGCAAGGCTTGGCGATACCGCAGGCCAATCTGTCGCCGATCAACGTTCCACGAATGGGCAATCTAGCCTACGGCATGCACCCAAATCTTGGTATCTTGCCGCTCGTTCCCCAACAGGTCGTCAACAACGGCATTCACGAATTGTGGGGCCTTGGCAAACTTGCAGTTGTATCGAACGTGGGCACGCTCGTCCGGCCGCTGCTGAAGTCTCAATACAATAATTCTGCATTCCAAAAGCCTTATCAGCTCTTCTCACACTCGGATCAGGTGACGCAGGCGCAAACCGGCATTTCGAATACACAAGGTTTCACCGGTTGGGGCGGGCGAACCGCGGACCGAATGAACGCAGGCAGCAATCCGACCGGGCTGATCCCGATGATCACGTCGATCGCTGGAGCCCAGCTCTTTACTGCCGGGCAGTCGACACTGCCATTAGCTATCTCCGATTCGAATACGTTGCTCTCGAATGTGCTTAATCCCGCCGGCTTTACAAACACGGGCGGCCCGGCCCGGCTGACAGCCTTTAACGCTCTGCGACAACTGGATCTAAATTCCAACTATATTGCGGCAGCCAGCCATGTAACAGACCTTGCAATGCAGGCGAATTCAGCACTGCAAGTAAATCAGGAAGTCACAGAGCCATTCCCGAATACGGGTATCGGTCGCCAGCTACAACAGGTGGCGCGACTGATCAAAAAGCGACTCGATTTAAACGTAAACCGACAGGTATTTTACGTTCAGATCGGGGGCTTTGATACACACACAAATCAGATTCCCAATCAGAACACGCTTTTCACTCAGTTCAGCCAAGCGATGCGTGCGTTTTATAACGAGATGGTTTTGCAGGGTGTATCGAATGACGTAACGACGTTTTCGCTTTCGGACTTTGGCAGAACGATGAATCCCGCAGGTACCGGCGGCACCGTTGGCTCTGACCACGCCTGGGGAAATCATATGTTCGTCATGGGCGGTTCGGTTGCCGCAGCTGACTTTTACGGAAGCAAACGTCCCGACGGCACCGGCAACTATTACCCGACGCTCCTCATGGGTAATGCGGTCGGAGCATTCGATGATGCCGACAGCAGCTCAACCGGCCGCGGACGTTGGATACCGACAACCTCGACCGAAATGTATGCCCTGCGTCTGGCGAGATGGTTTGGCTTGCAGCCCGCTGATGAGCCGATTGTTTTCCCAAACTACTGGGCAAACAATCAGGGCGGCATCGACCACCGAGC
>JANOGL010000371.1:0-16956 GCA_031405985.1 Acidobacteriota bacterium
GAGAAGCGTTATCTCGCATTGGTCGAGGGAATTGTAAAACCTGACGACGGCACGATCGACGCGCCGATCGGCCGTTATGACGAGCTAAAACATTGGAGCGTGAAATCTGACGGTAAACATTCGACGTCGCGATATTGGGTAAAGAAAAGATTTGAGGACTCGACGCTGATCGAGCTCGAACCCGTCACCGGTCGCACAAACCAGCTGCGCATCCATTGTGAGCACATCGGCCACGGAATCGTCGGCGACACAAAACGCGGCGGCAGGCAATTCTCACGTTTGTGTTTGCACGCTTACAAGCTAGCGTTTCCGCATCCATCAACCCATGAAATGTTAAGTCTTACTACCGATCAATTCACCTTCCCGGGACCATAAAGCGGCTGGCCGGGCATTAAGCCCGTCATTTTTTCGCCATCGAAAACTACCTCGCCATTGACGATCACGTTTGAAAATCCGACGGCGTATTGATGCGGCTGGTCGAATGTCGCTTTGTCGCTGACCGTGTTTTCATCGAAGATCACGAGGTCGGCGGCCAAGCCTTCACGGATAAGGCCGCGATCGCGCAGGTTAAAGGTCTGAGCCGGCAGGGATGTCATCTTACGAATGGCGTCTTCGAGCGTGATTATTTTCAGCTCGCGAACGTATTGGCCGAGCACGCGTGCGTTATTGCCGTAGCCGCGCGGATGCGGCACGCCCGAGCCAAACGAGCGAACACCGCTATCGGAGGCAACCATCGTAAACGGCTCGCGGATAAACGTTCTGACGTCGTTTTCGCTCATTACCTGATAGACCATCGACGCGCCGCCTTTATCGTACATCTCGAAAATCTGTTCGATCTGGCTGTCGAGATTGTCCCTGCCGCGAGCGAGCTTTGCTAACTCTTTTATGTTTTTGCCGTTGAATTTCGGCTCGGCTCGATAGGACGCGACGTAGGCGAAACTGAAGTCCTTAAACTTTTTCTTCTTCAGCTCGTCTTTCATCTCTTTGACTACTTTCTTGCGAGTTTCGGCATCGGCCAGTCGTTTTCGTCCTTCTTCGCGGCCGCCGGCGATCGCCCAGCTCGGAATGCGCGAGTCGAGCGAGGTCGAAGAAGCCGCATAAAGATATTGGTCGACGGTCACGACAACGCCACGCTCGCGCGCCGAGCGGACGAGGCCGAGCGTCATCGCACCTTTTCCCCAGAGAGCTTTTGAAGAGATCTTAAAGTGCGAGATCTCGACCGGCATCTTAGCCTGTTCGCCTATGTTGATTGCTTCTTCGATGGCTTTGACGACCTCGGCGCCTTCGTCGCGGATGTGACTCGCGTATATACCGCCGAATTTCGATGCGGCCTTGGCGAGTTCGACGACTTCTTCGGTTGTTGCAAAGGTGCCCGGAAGGTAAATAAGACCTGTCGAAAGTCCTACCGCACCATCACGCATCGCTTTTTCGACGAGTTCATTCATCCGAATCTGTTCTTCCGGCGTGGGTGCTCGATTATCGAGTCCGAGAACCTTTGATCGAACGGTGTTGTGGCCGATGAGGCTCGCGATATTGACGGCGAGCGGTTCTGTTTTTGTTCGACCGAGAAAGGCGCCGATGTTGAGGTCCGAGCCGCCACAGTTGCCTGTAACCAACGAGGTTACGCCCATGCGAACGAAATTCTCAGCTTTTGGGTTGTTGTATATGTCTTCAGTATGAGTGTGGACGTCGATAAAGCCGGGCGCGACGATCTGGCCTTTTGCGTCGATGACGGATTTTGTCGCGGCCGTGTCGAATCTGCCGACTCTCGCAATGCGGCCGTCCTTGATCGCTATCGAGCCGCTAAACCACGGATTGCCAGTGCCGTCGACGATGCGGGCATTTACTATGACAAGGTCGAAAGGCGTGTCATTTGCCGAGGCGACCATGGTCTGGCCGCTCAAAACCAAAATTATAAAAACGGACAAAAATCGCGCCATGACATCTCCTTTAGACTTGTTAGTTGATCTTGATGTTGACCGTTACAACAACCGCAGCGTTCTCGTGATTTGTTACCCGGATCGTGTAATCTCCGCTCTTTTTGAGCACCGCGGAGAAGCCGTTTGTGTTATTTGTTACGTCGGCGTCCTCGTCGAGGTCGACCGACGCTTTGTCGGTGTCGATAGAGACTGACAGAGTCTGGTCGGTACGCGCGCCGACGATCAGGCGTTTGCCTTCGTTGGCAGAAACCGTCAATTTCATCGTCGTTCCGGAAGCGCCTTTTGCAAATGTGACGCGTTGCCGCGGAAACAGATCGCGAACTATCGGCTGACCGACGTTGAGTAGCTTGCCACCGGAAAGCCGCACCTTTTGCGTGATCGTGCCGCCGGGACAACAGGCTCCGCGCGCTTGCTCGCTGTCGTTTGACTCGATAACGAGCAAACCGTTTTCGATCCACGCTTTTCGAAGGCCTCCATCGGCGCGGTCGCCGCCGGGGATTCGCGCCACGAGCGTCGGTTTGCCGCGCTTCATCGAGAAAATAAATCCTTCGGTAAGGTTGCCCGTGCCGCCCGTGTTGCAAACCGAGAGAATCACGGCCTCTTCCGCTTTGTCGCCGTTTAAGTCGCCGTGGATGATGTTAAGTACCTTGAAGAAGAACCTCTCGGTATACTCGTCAACCTTTTTCTCCTCCGAGAACTCACCGCTCGCGACCTTGACCTTTGTCGTCTCTTCACCAGCACAGGATGGCTCATAGGTGAAATTTTGAAAATCTACTTTTCGAATGTCACTCTGTGTAAACGCCGACGCAGCGGCGAATAACAACACGACGACTGAAAAAGCGTGCTTCATATTCGATACCTCACGATGCGCCTTCGATAGCTTTGCGTTCGTCCTCTTCCGAGAACGGAGCGTGAAGTATGACCGGCGGAGCTTTCTTACGCAGGCGAACATTCAGCATCTCGACAAAGACCGAGAACGCCATCGCAAAGTAAATGTAGCCCTTCGGTATGTGCTGGTGAAAACCTTCGGCGATCAGCGTAACACCGATTAGCAATAGAAAGGCTAGGGCCAGCATCTTCACGGTCGGATGACGCTGAACGAACGCGCCTATGCTGCCAGCAAAGAGCATCATCGCGATGATCGAGACGACAACCGCCGCGACCATTATCCAAATGTTATTGACCATGCCGACCGCCGTGATGACCGAGTCGAGCGAGAATACAATGTCGAGCAGCATTATCTGCACAATAACGCTGGCAAAGCTCGGGTAAACTTTGCGCGATGCCTCGCCCTCGGCGCCTTCGAGCGAGCCGTGAATCTCGTGCGTGCTCTTTGCGATCAAAAATAAACCGCCAATCAACAAGATCAGATCGCGACCCGAAACCGATTGATTCCAAACGGTAAAGAGCGGCGTCGTCAAACCCATCACCCACGTCAGCGAGAGCAGCAAGATCACCCGCATGATCAGCGCAAGTGCGAGGCCGATAAAGCGAGCCTTCTTCTGATCTTTTTCAGGTAGCTTGCCCGAAAGTATCGAGATAAAAATTACATTATCGATACCGAGCACGAGCTCGAGCACGGTGAGCGTCAAGAACGCGATTAGTAGTTGCGGGTCAAATATCCAGTCCATAAAAAACAAACCACAGAGACACAGAGGCACAGAGCGAATCAATTTCTAATTCTCTTTATGCCGTCCTTCAACACGGGAGAATGAAAATTTAACAACAAACCGATTGGTATATTAGCCAGTTTAAGATATGACAATAGCTGCGCTTCATGTACGGGAATAAGTTTTTCAACTGCCTTTATTTCAAGAACGAGAATATTTTCAACGACAATGTCCATGCGGTATCCACATTCAAGATTTACGCCCTTGTACACAACTGGCAATGCGACCTGACTTTCGAAACGAAGTCGGGCCTGCGAAAGTTCGTAACAAACACATTTTTCATAAGCTGACTCAAGCAACCCCGGGCCGAGCGCTCGATGAACCTCGATGCATCCACCGATAACTATTTCGGCTAATTGGTTTAACCTCTGTGTCTCAGTGTCTCTGTGGTTCACTTTCCTATCTTACAGGCTTTCGTTGAAGAAGCGTCAGCCAGCTTCCGCGCAGTTTCGTTTTGCTTTGCTTCCGGTGGAACGACGTCGGTCACGCACGAGAACGATTTTGTGATCTTCACGACCATCAAATACGAAGTTCGCTTCTCAGAATTTTCTACGTCAGATACGTTGTAACGCGCGATCAATGCTACGGGCACTCCGCGTCTAAGACGCCACTCGACCTTTTCGCCAATTGCCGAAAAGCTATAGTAAAACTCGTTAAATCGTAATGGATGCTCTTTTTTTCGCGGCGTTATCACGTAAAGCGTTTGGCGCAGATCGCCCTCGATCAGCTTGAGCTTATAACCGCTAATGCCCGGACAGATGCCGATGTAATCGCCGCCTTCGTCATCGCTGACCCTTTGCGCTTTGCATGCCTTCTCAGTTGTGCTGGTGTAAATGCTTTTGTTCTGCGCAGATGAAAAAACGGACATTGTTAGGAGAATGATTGTGCTAAAGAAAAATATTTTCATTGGTCACTCCTATAGATTGCTCAACGTTAATTCTTGGTAGGCGGAGCCCTTACTTACGTGCGGGCTACGGACACCGCATCGCGGCGATAAACGATCTTGCCGCCGACGATCGTCGCGACCGCTGCGCCGTGAAATTGCCAGCCGTCGAATGGTGAATTGCGCGACTTAGAACGCGACTCGGCGTTAGTGTAGTCCCAAGTTAAGTTTGGGTCAATTATCGTCACGTCGGCGTGCGAGCCCGGGGTAAGCGTGCCGCGATTTTGTATCCCGAAAATTCGCGCAGGATTTGTCGAACACATTTCGACGAGCCGAACGAGATCGATAACGCCTTTGTGGACAAGCTCGTTGAATGCGAGGCCGAGGGCGGTTTCGAGACCGGTGATGCCAAACGGTGCGCGGTCGTATTCGAGCGCCTTCTCGTCGGCGTGATGCGGAGCGTGATCGGTCGCGATGGCGTCGATCGTGCCGTCCTTTATGCCTTCGATGATGGCTGCGAGATGGTCTTCGCTGCGGAGCGGCGGCGCCATTTTTGTGTTTGTGTCATACGGAACGCGCACGCCCTCGTCCGCTTTTGTTTCTGTTGCGGACGAGGGCGTCCGCGTTCCGTCAACTGCCTTGTCCGTCAGGGTAAAATGATGCGGCGTGACTTCGCAGGTGACGTTGATGCCTTCGTTTTTGGCGCGGCGAACGGCTTCGACGGCGCCTTTTGTCGAAACGTGTGCGATGTGAATGTGAGCACCGGTTTCTTTTGCGAGCAAGATGTCGCGAACGGCATCGATGTCTTCGGCAAGCGCGGGCATTCCTTTGAGGCCGAGGAGCAGCGAGACGCGGCCTTCGTGCATCACGCCGCCGCTGGATAGCGATTTGTCTTCGCAGTGATCGATAACCGGCAGGTCGAAATCGCGTGCGTACTGCATCGCACGGCGCATAATGCCGGCATTCGGCACTGGCCGGCCGTCGTCCGAAACGGCGACCGCCCCAGCGGCTTTCATCTCGCCCATTTCGGCAAGTTCGCTGCCGTCAGACGATTTTGTGATCGCACCGATAGGGAAGACATTCGCCAAACCCGCACGCTCGGCTTGCTCGATCATGTAGCGAGTGATCGCGGCGTTGTCGTTGACTGGATTGGTATTCGGCATCGGACAAACACTTGTCCAGCCGCCCGCAACCGCCGCTGCACAGCCGCTCGCAATAGTTTCTTTATGCTCTTGTCCCGGCTCACGCAGATGGACGTGCATATCGATAAAGCCCGGCGCGACGATTAAGCCACTCGCATCGAACACCTCGCAGCCTTCAGGTGTCGGTTCATTGGGCTTCAGCCACGCCGCGACTTTGCCGTCTTCGATCAGCACATTCTTGCCGCTGTTTTCGTTTGCGGCAGGATCAATCACGTGGCCGTTTGTGATAAGAAGTTTCATTCTCTTAAGCGATGTTCTGCCAGTCCCCAGTTTCAAAGTACTGGTGGACATTGCCTAGACTAGGTGGAAATTCATTCTCGTAGGTAACTCCAAGAAATGATCTTGCTCTCGTGAGCCCGACGTAAAGATATTTATCCAAAAGTTCCGGCTTTTCTACTTTGTCAAAGCTAATAAAAAAGACGGAATCGAATTCAAGTCCTTTTATGTAATCAATGCTGAAAATCCGGATTCTCGAAGGCTCCTCGCTTGTTTTCCCCTCAGTACACTTTTCAACCACAAAACCATGCTGTGTGAGACCTGGATTTAGTTGGGCAAAGACTGGATCAACATAACTCTCGTTTGGAACAATCACAGCGATGGTTGGGAGCTTGTTATTATTCTTTGTGTAAATCTCAGATATACGACTTAAAATCCAACTAGCAAGGTCGTGGTCGATCGCTGATTTATATTTCAACGGAGTTGGTGAATTGTCGTCTTCATATTGATCTTCTCGTTGGGTCAGTGCATTTGCGATGCGCTTAAGTTTTTGAGTTTGACGATAATCCACATAAAAGTCGTACTTTTGGAACGAATTAAGAGCATTGCACTCTTCCCAGGAGTTAATTCCTTGCGCAGTTAATCTTTGCATCGGGTCGCCAACAAACATAACCGACTGATATCTGGGATCGGCAAGGTTGAACATGCAGCCAAGCTGTATTGCAGAGAAATCTGAGGCTTCGTCGACAACTATCTGTCGTCGATGCAAAGACTTAATATTCTCCAGCAAATCGTTATTTGTATCCCTAAGGAGTCGGTTCGTATCACGACGAAAGTATTGGTTTGCGGTATTAAGTATTGTGTAGATCAATAGATCAATTTCAGACTTACAGAGGTACGGATTGATTTTCTCTGTATCAACGATATTTCTGAAGATGATATTTTCTCCACCATTCAAATAATGTTCACGAAACTCAAGGTAATAGTTGACGATAAGCGGGAGATTCCGGGCAAGGTGGTCAGCATCACGTGCCGAGTGCGTTAAGAATTTCTCGAAATTCTCATAAAATGCCCATAGCTTCGGACTTGGTACTGAATCTAGAAAATCTTTGGGACTAATAAGCAATTTGTCCGGGCCGGTGAATTTGAGATAGTCTCCTGAAATTCGCAGCCGTACGTCATCCCATATACGGACTTTTTCAATTGGCGCCACTAAGCTATCCCGGTTCATCGCTTCTTTTAAGTACGAACGGAGAGTATCGTTGGGTGTAAATGCAGTCCAATTATCAATGTTGTGTATATTCTCGCCCTCTTCTTGGCCATGCTCCAGGTTGGATTTTATGGCTAACCGTCTGATCATGGTTGTTGTCTTACCGGAGCCGGCGGGACCGGTAATGATTAGCCTTGAATTGAGAGGCAAGCGGCTAATGGAATCCTGGATCTTATCAAGCCCCGGGCGACTGCGTAGGCCATAGGAAGCCGACATGAGTTCCCAAGATTTGAGTCGCAGAGCGCCATCGTCTTGAAGTAGGTTCCTAAGGGATGCGATGAATTCATCGTCGAAACGAAAATGAAAATTATTTCGAACTGCGTCCCATCTCGTGGAGTCGATCTCAAAAATGCATTTATCCAAAACCTCGACTTGCCAAAACCAACCGGTTGGCGGATTTTTCGGCGTGCATTTTCGGATATTTCCGTAGTCTTCAGTATGGACCCCGCCCATATAGGTTCCCGTGTCATTGATAAGCCAGATATTTGGTGTAACGGGGGCAATATCTGCAATGGAACTGTAGCGACTTACCAAAAGGATTGCGGGCTGGGTGGGCTCAATTATGGTGTGATCGGAAGACCTAATCTTCGTTCGGTTTACATATACGCAAGCAAAAAACGGTTCAAGACGGAAATTCCTAGGCGTGTTCTCGCTGAACTGGCTTCGACAGGAATCAAGCTCGGTGATTATTGTTTCAGCAATCTCGTTTACTTTAGTTTCGACTTCGCTCATTCAGATGCCGCTCCTCCCGTTGCGAGATAAAGCACCGCCATGCGCACTGCGACGCCGTATTTTACCTGGTCCAAGATCAGCGAACGCGAGCTGTCGGCGACGTCGGATGCGATCTCGATGCCGCGATTCATCGGGCCCGGATGCAGAACGATCGCGTCGTTTTTCGCGAGATCGAGGCGTTCGTTTGTGAGGCCGTAGTGGATCGCGTATTCGCGCAATGTCGGGAAATATGCCGAGTCCTGCCGCTCGCGTTGAATGCGCAAGATCATCACGACATCGGCGCCGTCGATGGCATCTTCGATATGCGGGCAAACTTGTAATTGCGGACTAGAGAGAACCACCCCGTCAGCGGCAGCCGCTGCCACCCCTCCTTCGTAAGGAGGGGAGCCTGCGGATTGTGGATTTCCAACTGCGACGCTGACTTGCTGATCGATCAGGTATTCGAAATCTCTCGGCACGAGTGTCCCCGGACCGGCGACGCGAACCTTTGCACCAAGTTTTGTAAGCAAATGAATGTTCGAACGCGCGACGCGGCTGTGGAGAATGTCGCCGACGATGGCGACTTCGAGGCCGTCGATGTGTTTCTTGTGCTCGCGGATCGTCATCGCATCGAGCAGAGCCTGGGTCGGATGTTCGTTTGCTCCGTCGCCCGCGTTGACAATCGCGGCACGGCTCACCTTTGCGAGCTGATGCGGTACGCCGGCGCTCGAATGTCGGACAACAATGCAATCAGGCGCCATCGCGTCGAGGTTCATGGCCGTGTCGAGCAGAGTTTCGCCTTTACTCAATGAAGATGACGAGACGCTTATGTTGACAGCGTCCGCAGAGAGGCGTTTTGCGGCAAGCTCGAACGAAGTACGCGTGCGAGTCGACGCTTCAAAAAATAAATTTATGATCGTCTTACCGCGAAGTGCGGGAACCTTTTTAACTTCGCGAGTCGAAATTTCGCTGAAGTTTTCCGCAGTGTCGAGAATGCCGACGATCTCCGCGGGCGTTAGATCACGGATGCCGAGCAAATCTCTTCTGCGAAAAGGTTTTTCCATTAAAGGGCCGCGGCCCTTTGACCGCAAACACAAAAAAGCGGACAAGAGTGTCCGCGTTCCTAACTTCTTTCAAAGACCCCGACGGCTTCGACTTCATCGAACTCTTTTAGCATGACCTTAATTATCTCTTCGGGCGTCGTCTGCACATGCTTGCCGACGAAGTCTGCCTGAATCGGTAGTTCGCGATGCTCACGGCCGCGGTCGACAAGCACAGCGAGCTGAACTTTTTTTGGACGGCCAAAATCCATTATCTGATCTAGCGCCGCTCGGATGGTGCGGCCTGTGTAAAGCACATCGTCGACGAGAACGATGTTCTTGCCGTCGATGTCGTCCTCGAGCTCGGTGCGGTTGACGACCGGATTTGCGCCGACGGTCGAAAGGTCGTCGCGATAGAGCGTAATGTCGAGAATTCCGTAAAGAGGTTTGACGCCTTCGAGTTTTTCGATTTTGTCACGGATTCGCTCTGCGAGCGGCACGCCACGCCGCCTAATGCCGACGAGATACAGGCCGTCGGCACCTTGATTTGTCTCGACGATCTCGGTCGCGAGCCGACGCAGCGCACGATTAATCGACGTCGAGTCCATTATTCGCGACTTTTCGACCAAATTTATTTCGTCACCCATTAGAAACGCAATCGTAACAAACGAATATTTAAAGTTCAAAGTTTGAGGTTTGAAGTTCGAGGTTTGTAATAGATTCGGCATTCACTAAAATCTAACGAGATGCCGTCTTGGGAGAAAATAATCCGTCCGCTGATGTTTCGGCTCGATGCCGAGCGAGCTCACGAGATCGGTATCAAGGCTCTGAAGTCAGGCCTCGCGGCGCCGTTTTACTGCGACGCAGATTTTAGTTTTGGCGAGATCGAGCGGTTTGGGTTGAAGTTTGCAAATCCGCTTGGCCTGGCGGCGGGATTTGATAAAAACGGCGTGGTCGTAAATCAGCTCGCATCGCTTGGCTTCGGTTTTGTTGAGGTAGGCACAGTGACGTTACAGCCACAGAAGGGCAATCCAAAGCCGCGTATCTTTCGCTTGCCGGATGACAACGCGCTGATAAACCGTCTTGGTTTTAATAATGACGGTGCAGAAGTAATTGCTGCGCGACTATCGAAACTCACTCGCCGCTGTGTCGTCGGCGTCAATATCGGTAAAAACAAAAACGTTCCAAACGAAGAGGCCGTCGAGAATTATCTCGCGTGCTTTGAGATTATTCATCCTGTCGCAGATTATGTTGCGATCAACATTTCGTCGCCAAACACACCGAATCTGCGCGATTTACAACAGACGGAAAGTCTCGGTGCATTACTTTCGGCTTTACAATTACGCAATTCACAATTAGGACGCAAGCCATTACTTGTAAAGATCGCGCCCGATCTGAGCGACGCTGAGATCGAGAGCGCAATTGATGTCTGTCTCTCGCACAGAGTTGACGGCGTGATCGCGACAAATACGACAATTACGCGTGATGGCATGAAAACAAAGGACTTTCAACAGTTTGGCGACGGCGGACTGAGTGGCAAACCGCTTGCTAATCGATCGAACGAAGTGATCTCTACAATTTACCGATATTCAAAGGGCAAACTTCCGATCATCGGCGTCGGCGGCATTTTTACTGCGGAAGATGCCTTTGCAAAGATCGCGGCCGGAGCGTCGCTGCTGCAAGCTTACACCGGGTTTGTTTACGGCGGGCCAACATTCGCTCGTGAAATTAACCTTGGATTGGCTGGAATTTTGAAAGAACGCGGTTTCAAAAGTATCGACGAGGCGGTCGGGAGCGGAGCGTGAAGGTCGGCGTCGCCGACGCGTTGCGGCGTTGGATAATTGCAAACGGAGCCCTTACTCACGTGCGGGCTACTGACACGGCGGCTAAGCGGTCGGTTCGGGCGTTTGACACCCAAAACTCAGCCGCTATAATTACAAATTTGCCTTTTACGGCAGTGACTTTGACATGTTGATCGATCTTACCAGTGTAGGAACTTCGCCCAAAAAGCTGAGGACTGAGTTTGCGGGGACGCTGATCGATCTCGAAGGTGAGGGTGAAATCGTCGGTGACGCCCGTTTCGATGGTGAATCTTGCCGCGACGAAAAGCGGGTTCACATTCGCGGGATGATCTCGGCCGAGGTCGCGATCGATTGCACACGCTGCCTTGAACCGCTGCGGCGGAAGATCGAGGTTGCTTTCGACGATGTTTTTGTCGATGGTGCCCACGAATCGCGAAGGTCCGAGACCGAGTTAACGACCGCTGACTTGGACGAAGCTCTTGTGATCGGTGGCCGCGTCGATCTCACCGACGTTGTTCGAGAGCAGATTCTACTCGCTTTGCCCGAACAGATATTTTGCAGAGAAGATTGCCGCGGCCTTTGTCCGAAATGCGGCGGCAACCGTAATTTGATAGATTGTAATTGTGAAAGGGAAGAAATTGATCCGCGTTGGGCGGCCCTTAAAAATTTAAATTAGTTATGCCAAATCCAAAACGAAGACATTCACACGCACGCACGCGCACGCGCCGGGCGCATGACGCGCTCAAAACGCCGCAGTTCTACACCGACAAAGATACGGGCGAGGCAAAAGTGCCGCATCGAATCGACGCAAAAACCGGCATGTATAAAGGCCGGAAGATCATTGACGTAAAAGACGCGGAGTAATTTGCGACTTTCGAATTTCAATTTGCGATTGATCACCTTCAATCATAATCTAGAATCTGAAATCTGAGATGACACAAAACGCCGGCATCATCGGGATGGGACACGCTTATCCGAAAGGCATTCTTACAAATGCTGATCTGGAGAAGATGGTTGACACAAACGATGAATGGATAACCACGCGTACTGGCATCAAGCAGCGTTACAAAGCAGGGCCGGAAGAATACACTTCACAATTTGCGGTCACGTCTGCTCGTCAGGCACTTGAGCGCGCAGGTGTCGACGCAAAAGAGGTCGATATTATTATCTGCGCGACGACGACGCCCGACCAGATATTGCCTTCAACCGGCTGTTTGATACAGGCTGAACTCGGCTGCGAAAACGCCGCCGCGATGGATGTTTTTGCGGCGTGTTCCGGCTTTATCTACGGCATCTCTATGGTCGAGTCGATGATTCGCACCGGACAGATTCGTTACGCGCTGGTGATTGGTGCAGAGGTTTTGACTAAGTACGTCGATTACACTGACCGCACGACATGCGTGATATTCGGTGACGGCGCCGGTGCTGCCGTTCTTGCGCCCGTGGATTCCGGCAAGGGGATTCTAGCCACAAAGATTCGCTCCGACGGACGTTACGAAGAGTCACTTTACGCTCGCGGAGGTGGAACAAAATTTGGTACATCGCACGAAACCATCGACAATCGGATGCACTACTTCACGATGAAGGGCAACGAGATATTCAAGCTCGCCGTGCGTTCGATGGCTGACATTTCGCTCGAAATGCTCGAAAAGGCCGGCCGCAGCCTCGATGAGGTCGCGATGATAATTCCGCACCAGGCAAACCAACGCATCACCGACGCCGTTGCACAACGGCTCGGCGTGCCGGACGAAAAGGTTTATTCAAATATCGCACAGACCGGCAACACTTCGTCGGCGTCGATACCTATCGCACTCGACGAATGTTTGCAGAGCGGCAAGATCAAGGAAGGCGATCTCGTCGTGCTCACTGCATTCGGCGGTGGAGTGACGTGGGGCGCGAGCGTTGTTCAATTTTAGATTTGGGATTTCGGATTTTGGATTGAATGTCGAAAACGGCTTACATTTTTCCCGGTCAAGGCAGTCAAGCCGTCGGAATGGGAAAGGACTTGTTTGACAATTTTGCGTCGGCTCGTGAAACGTTCGAAGCGGCCGACGATGCCCTCGGGTTTAAATTATCGGAGATGTGTTTTTCCGGCGATGAAGCCGATCTGCAGCTTACAGCGAATACGCAGCCCGCAATGTTGACGACTTCGGTTGCGGCCTATCGCGCGGCACGGTCCGAAGGCTTGCGCGAGCCGGATTTTGTCGCCGGACACAGTGTCGGCGAATATTCTGCGTTGGTTGCGGCAGGTGTTTTGGATTTTGCCGATGCTGTGCGAACGGTTAGAAAACGCGGCACGTACATGCAGGAGGCTGTGCCTGTCGGCGTTGGGGCGATGGCGGCGATTCTCGGACTCGATGTTGCGGCAGTCGAAGCAGGTTGTGCCGAAGCTGCGCAGGGTCAGGTTTGTTCGCCTGCGAACATAAATTCGCCCTCGCAGGTTGTAATCGCGGGTAACACAGAAGCGGTCGACCGTGCGTGTGAGATTTTGAAAGAGAAAGGCGCGAAACGTGCAATAAAGCTAAACGTATCGGCGCCATTTCATTGTGCGTTGATGAATCGAGCGCAGGAGAAACTAGCGACAGATTTAACAAACCTGAATTACGGGGAAGTGAAGTTTCCGGTTTTTCACAACGTCGATGCGGCAGTTAACACGGATTCAAACTCGGTTTGCGATAAACTAACGGAGCAAGTTTCATCGCCGGTGCGTTGGCTCGAGACGATTCAAAACATGACAGCGTGCGGCGTGACCAAATTTATCGAGATCGGCCCTGGCAAAGTGCTTACCGGCCTTGTTCGACAGATCGATCGCGACGCGATTTATAGTAATATTGGAGACAAAGAAAGTTTAGGCAATACTTTAGAATCTTAATTAGTTAAGGAGAAACTATGTCAGAAGTACAAGATAAGATCAAACAAATCATCGTGGATGAGCTCGGGGTCGATGACGCCGAAGTTACTGAGAACGCTCGGTTTATCGAGGATCTCGGCGCGGATTCGCTCGACCTCGTCGAACTCGTGATGCGGTTCGAAGAGGAATTCGATATCGAAATTCCCGACGAAGATGCTGAGAAGATCCAGAGCGTTCGCGACGCGTACGCCTACGTGGAACAACACAAAGGTTAATTGTTAATCGTGAATGGTGAGTGGTGAATGGCGGAGTTTTCCGTTCACCATTCACCGTTTACCATTCACCATTGTTATGAAGCGTCGAGTAGTAGTTACAGGACTCGGTTTGGTTACGCCTGTCGGCAATGACGTGCCAACGACTTGGAGCGCGTTGATGAGCGGCGCGAACGGTGCGGCGCCGATACAAAAATTTGATACTGAGAAGTATTCGGTCAAATTTGCGTGTGAGGTTAAAGGCTTTGATCCGCTGAACTTCATGGAGAAGAAGGAAGCGCGGCGGATGGGTGCGTTTACCCACTTTGCACTGGCTGCTTCGGATGAAGCGGTGAAGCACAGTGGCCTTGTCATCGACCAATCGAACGCCGACATGGTCGGAACTTACATCTCGTCGGGTATTGGCGACTTTTGGGCAATCGAGCGTGAGCACGAAAAGCTGCTCAAATCTGGCCCGGACCGCGTTTCGCCGTTCTTTATCGTCTCGGCGATCGTAAATCTCGCGGCAGGTAACGTATCCATCCGTCACGGTGCTCGCGGGCCGAATTCGGCGACTGCGACTGCGTGTTCAGCCGGAGCTCACGCTATCGGCGACAGCTTTCGCATTATCGAGCGTGGCGATGCAGACGCGATGATCTGCGGCGGCGCCGAAAGCGCGATTACACCGATGTCAGTTGCGGGATTTGCGTCAATGCGGGCACTTTCGACACGAAACGACGACCCGCAGCATGCTTCGCGGCCATTCGACGCCGAGCGTGACGGGTTTGTCATCGGCGAGGGAGCCGGACTAGTGATCCTCGAGGAACGTGAGTTTGCAAAGAACCGCGGAGCGAACATTCTCGCCGAGATCGTCGGTTACGGAATGTCGGGTGACGCCTTTCACGTCACAATGCCCGACGAAACCGGCTCGGGCGCAATTCGAGTCATGGAACGGGCGATCAAGGACGCCGGGATTTTAACGTCCGAGATCGGCTACATCAACGCTCATGGAACTTCGACGCCATATAACGACAAGTTCGAGACGCTCGCGATCAAAAAGGTTTTTGGCGAAGACGCCTACAAAATTCCGGTCAGCTCGACAAAATCAATGACTGGCCACGCACTCGGCGGAGCCGGCGGTCTCGAAGCGGTTTTCTCGGTAAAAGCCCTGATGGAAAACAAACTACCGCCGACGATCAATTACGAGTTTCCCGACCCTGATTGTGATCTCGATTACATACCGAATGTAGCTCGCGATGCGACGGTCGAGTATGTGCTGTCTAACAATTTCGGTTTCGGCGGGACGAACGCGTGTTTGATATTCAAGAGATTTGAAGAATAGTTCAAAGGTCCCTACATCGCGCATTGACTGGCGCTAGCAAATTGAGTCGATAAATGAGTTCTCGATTAAATACCTCGACTACACTGTTTTTGCTGACCTTTGCCCTTACCTTTTATTGTCTTGGGGCATCGTTCGTCGAGGGGTTTGTTAATTACCGAACGTGGGGATTGATCGGTCCAGATGAATTTAGGGCCTATCACCAAGCCCTGTCCCCTTTAATCATAAAGACTATGGTAATACCGATTGCGATAAAGTCGGTATTAGTCGTGCTGCTTTTTTGGTTTCGACCGGCGATCATCCCACAATGGACAATTGTCCTTGCTATAGCATTTGAACTGATAAACTGGGCATCCAGCATTTTGATCCAAATACCGATTCAAATGCAATTAAGCAACAGCGGATTGTCTCAGGCTCTATTAGATAAACTGATCGTCACCGATTGGATAAGAAAGATTACCTCAATTGCTAATGCGTTGCTGTTTTTCTGGCTAATGATCGTATTGCTGAAAAAAATACCGCCGCGTGATCCGGTTAATGAAATATGAAGATAATCGTTTTAATGAAACAGGTCGCCAATAAGGACGCGGTTTTGCGCATCGCGGGCGATGAAAAATGGATAAACGAGGCTGACATTGCGCAGCAGACAAACGAGTCTGATGGCTACGCGCTCGAAGAAGCGCTCAGAACCGTCGAGGCAAAAGGTGAAGGCGAAGTTGTGGTTTGTACGCTCGGGCCGCAAGGAGCAAAAACCGTCATCAAAGACGCTCTTGCACGCGGAGCTCACCGAGCAATTCACGTCGTCGTCGAGGACAGCAAATCGCTCTCGGCTTATCAGCTTGCAAAAACCATCGCCGATGCGATTCGCGATGAGAATGCCGACCTGGTATTTACAGGTTTGCAATCTGATGACGCGAGCTATGGTCAGACAGGCGTGATCTTGGCCGAACTGCTCGACATTCCTCATGCGACGATCGTGATCGAGGTTGATCGTGCAAGTTTGGGCGATACGCTTCGCGTCAAACGCGAGCTTGAAAGCGGCTGGTATCAATGGTTCACTTACAAACTGCCGGCACTAATGACGATACAGTCGGGCATTTCACAGATCCGCTATGCGTCGCTGAAGGGAATTATGGCAGCGAAATCTAAGGAGATCCGAGACGTGACGCCTGCGGTTGAGGCATTTGCTTCGGCTGCAAAGGTCGAAAAAGTTTACATGCCGCTCAAGACAAAGCAGACTCAGCTGCTAGGCAACGGCGATGCAAAAGCCGGCGCAGTCGAGTTGGTAGAGAAGCTAAAAACAGAGGTTCGAGTTTTGTAATCCTTTTAGTCCAGCGAGCTTTTTATGAAACGCTTGTCGAAAGGCAGGCGTTTTTTCTTTTGCGTTTTTATGGAAAGTCATTTAATATACAGCCAAATAGCCACTTAGATTTACAAATCGTGCCTTTGCCTTTCTTTGGGCGCTTGTTTTTCGATTGAAAAGTGCTAATAGGAAAGGGATTGATCAGCACAATCAGGAGAAAAGTATGAAAAAAACATCTAGATTAACCAGTTTGTTAGCGATGACAGTTTCTATTTTGGTATTTGCAGCTGTATCAGCTGCTCAGATCATTTATGACAATGGACCCTTCTCGACCGCGCCCACCTCAAGGAGCGGCGTTGCGGCGCCGGCGGGCTTTACCTGGAGCGAAGCGTCATACGATTTCGGGTCAACAACAGTGGCGAACACAAATGCTGGCTTTGGCTGTCAGCTGATCGGCGTTGCCACCGCCAACCGGTGC
>JANOGL010000475.1:0-1899 GCA_031405985.1 Acidobacteriota bacterium
ACTAGAACAAAATCAGCCCAGAAGCTGCATCCAGTAAGCACAGCCAAATAACAAAGCAGTAATAAGCCTAATATCAGCCGTTTCACAGTTATTCCACCTTAGCTCGGTTAAAGCTTTAGTTCCTTCATAACGGCCCGCAGCTTCACTCGTGTCGCGTCGGTCACCGGCACGAGCGGCAGTCGAAGGTTTTCTTCGAGTAGTTTCATCTCACTCATCACGAATTTGCACGGAGCCGGGGAGGATTCGATAAAATTCGCCTCCATCAGCGGGAGAATTTTGTAATGGATCTTGCGTGCGAAGTGGAACGAACCATTCAGCGCGTGATCGACCATTTTTGAAGTTTCTTTCGGGATCTCGTTCGAGCAAACGGACACGAGACCGTCGCCGCCTAAACTTATAAACGGAACAGCCGTCGCGTCGTCGCCCGAAAATACTTTGAAATTCTTCGGCCGACCGCGCAGTATTTCCATCACCTGCGACAGATTCCCCGACGCTTCTTTTGTCGCGACGATGTTCTCGTATTTTTCAGCCAGCCGCAGTGTCGTCTCAGCCGAGATATTCGAAGCAGTTCGCGACGGTACGTTGTAAAGCATGATCGGAAAGCCCTTTACGGATTTTGCAATCTCGGAAAAATGAGCAAACATGCCCGCTTGCGTCGGTTTGTTGTAATACGGCGCGACGACCAATGCCGCGTCGGCCCCGGCCTCGCGCGCTTTGCGAGTAAAATCGATCGTCGCCGCCGTGTTGTTGCTGCCTGTGCCGGCGATTACGCGTGCTTTGTGTTTTTTTGCGACTGCGACCGTCGATCTGATCACCGCGAGCCGCTCCGCCTCATCAAGCGTCACGCTCTCACCCGTCGTTCCGCACGGCACGAGAATCTTCACGCCGCCCTTTATCTGCCGCTCGACAAGCTTTTTAAAACACTCGTCATCAACCGAGCCGTCTTTATGAAACGGCGTCACAAGCGCAGTCGCACAGCCTGTCATCCAATCGATCTTCATCGTCATAGCAAATAGATATTGCTTCTAAAATTGGCTTAAGTATATTCTTATCGAGGCATTAGTTACAAAAGAAGTGGAATCATGGCTGTCATTAAATTTAGCTTAATCACAATTCTCATTTTATTCGCCATCGCTTGTACGAGACAGTCAGCGCAGATAAATACTTCAAACAGCAACGCTAACTCAAAACCGCGGGTTTTCGCCGGCAGTTTTGCTTATCCAATTGGTAAAACCGAAACAGTAACTCAGAAAAAAGATAAAGATGAATGGTACAACGCGCTCGATTTCGGCGCCGACAATCATCTTGGTGAAGATTGGAACAAAAACACCGGCGGCAACACCGACTGTGGTGAGCCGGTTTATGCGTCGGCTAATGGCGAGATCGTTTATGCCGCCGACGCCGGACCGGGCTGGGGAAATGTCGTCATCATCGAACACACTTTGCCATCGGGTGAAAAAGTTCAAACACTTTACGGCCATTTGCTCGAGATTTTGAAAACTTCCGGCGAGGTAAAAAAGCGCGAACAGATCGGCAAGATCGGTAACGCTAATGGTCGCTACTTTTGCCATTTACATTTTGAACTGCGAACTTCAGATTGTCCGATGTGGGGCCAAGTCGGCGGCGGCTACTCGAGCGAAAGAAAGGGATGGGTCGATCCTTCGGACTTCATCGATTCACACCGTTAAAGAATAATTCTAGTTTGTGTAAATCGAGCTTTCCGTCTGTCCGCACGCCCGAGCAGAGATCGAGACCGAACGGCTGAACCGTTTCAATGGCTTCGCGAACGTTGTCAGCGTTCAGACCACCAGCGAGGAAAACGGGCTTGCCACACGTCTCGACGATTTTGCGGCTCAGTCGCCAATCATGGCGGCGTCCGGTTCCGCCAAGTTCTTTAAC
>JANOGL010000390.1:0-17217 GCA_031405985.1 Acidobacteriota bacterium
GAACCGACGTGCGTCGTTATGGCTACGGCGTTCGTCCTCTGGAACTTCGATCGGCAGATCTACGTTGCGATCGCTGAGACGCGTTCCTGAAGCTGTGGCGACAGGCGCCGCGACTTCGACCGCGGGTGCAACATCAAAGCCGCCATTAGACGAAATCGCAGGTGCAACCTCCTCTATGGTAGCCTCGAACGGCGAACCCGACGGAGCGAAGTCGTTGACCGGTTCGTCGGTAAGATCAGATTGAAAATCAGCAACTTCTGGCTGAAATTCAGAGACAGGCTCCTCGACGACTTCTGCCTGTGGTTCGGCATCAAACTCTGAAACCGTCTCAAATTGTTTTTCGACGGTTTCAAACTGCATCTGTGAGACAGCTTCGAGCTCAGCGTCGTTCACGGTTTCCTCAACGGCGGTGACTTCCTCAAATGACGCTACAGGCTCATAGATGTGCTCGACCTCCGGCTCGGCGACGACTTCCTGAACGGGATCGTAAACCTGCTCGGGAACAGGCTCAGGTTCGTATGACTTAAAGTCGCTAGTGAAAGAACCGGTGTCGCTGAATGCGAATTCTGAAGTCGTTAGCTCCGGCTCGAAGGTAGGCGTCGGTTCTTGGAAAGTCTCGACCGCCGGCATCGGTTCACTAAAAGCTACTGCCGGCGTCGGTTCGTAAAATTCTTCGACTCGTCCTTCGACGACGGGCGTTGGTTTTTCGACGTGATGAACTTGTTCTGTTTCCGCCACACCGACAGGTTGCGTTTCATGTCTCGCTGGTTGAGCCGCGATCAACTCAACTGTCATACCGGCAACGCGAACGAGCGTCTCGAGAGCCTGGACTTGAAGGTGCGTGCCGTCATTGCCGAAATCGGCGTAAAGCACCGCGACGGCTTTGCCGCGGGCAACGAGCGGAATCGCGTACATCCTGTCTGGCCGCCCAAAACTAAGATCGTCAAGAAACGCCGTGTCCTCGGGGTGAGCACCAGCGGCGCTGTCGATGGTCATCATCGAGCGGACAGACGCACCGACAACGGTGTCGGCTGACATTGGGAAGCTGATTTCGCGGATCGCGGCTTCGGCAGCGTGCGTGTCGTCGCCGAAAACCTTCCAACCGGTAAACTGCTCGCTCTTGATGATGAAAAACGCGCCGCGTGGAGCAAACTCTGCCGCGTGATCGACCAGCGCTTTTAAGATCGTAGCTTGCGAATCTTTGCCGGCGATGTCGCTAACTGCGTCGCGAATCGCGTCGTATTTTGCGGCGGATGCGGGCACAGCATTTTCTTTCTCTAGCTTCTCTGCCTCTGCAAATGCCTCCGCCGTGATCTTCGCACCCTCGTCGCGCGCAAGACGCAGGTGTTCCGAGACCGAACTCGTAAACGCCTCGTCAAACTCCGTCTCGGATTCGAAACGGGCGGAAAACGCTGAGAAAGCCTCATCAAATGACGCCTTCTGCTTATCAAACTCGCTTTGGATCTTGTTCTGAAACTCAGCAGTTTCCTGCCGCATTTCCGAGATGACACTCTTGAGATAATTCTCGAATTCGGTTCGCAAACTCAATTCGAGTTCTTCTGTATTCACTACTATTTCTCCTCCATTTGCTTGTATGCAAACTTATTTGGAATTGGCGGGCGGTGAGGTGAGATAAACCGATGGACGGACGGCCCGAGTCGGCACACACGGCCACCAATTGGGATTATGACGAATAAACGCCCGTAAAGTCAAGAAATTCTTAGAAATAAAGTCTGTTGAACGAGTATAAAAATTAAACGGCGATAACCGTGATCTCGGGGTCGATCTCGTCTTTGATCATGTTCTCGATTGCCATGAGCGTGCCTGTGAGCGAACTTGGACAGCTGCCGCAGGCGCCTTCGTAGCGGATCGATAGTTGGTTGTCGGCGAGTTCGATGACTTCGAGCCAGCCGCCGTCGCCAGCGAGATACGGGCGGATCCGTTCGTCGAGTAGAGCCTCGATAAGGCCGAGTTTTGGGTCGTCGCTGGCCGCCGCAGCGATCGCCCCGCCAACCTTCGTAGCTGCCCCGTTTGCACTGCCGTTTGTTGCCGCAACGGCCTCGGTCGCTCGGATCGGAACCGCTAATTCCGGCAAGATCTCGTCCCATTCAACATCGTCCGTTTTTTCGACCGTGATCATTTTGTCCATGTAGAAGACAGAAACAACATTGCCGACGTCAAAGAGCGATTTTGCAAGCTTGTCACCATCGCCGGCCTCAATCGATTTAAAAGAGTGAGAAGTGCCGTATGACACCGGCTCTTTGAGGATAAATTTCACGGCGTTGGGATTCGGAGTTTCCTGAATGTCTGCGATCTTCGGCATCTTACCTTCCAGCAAAAATGTAGATTCTACAATACCTTACATTTTTGTCAACATTATAGCACACACAAAACAATAAAGGCCGAACCGAATACAGTTCGACCTCTAAGAAACCGCGCTTGCTTCGCGCACACTCAAAAAAAACCAAGACCTTACCGTACTTTATTCGGTAATGTGTATGTCCTCTGTTTTATTGACGCGGCCCGAGAGGAACATGCCGCCAAAAACTACTGTGCCGAGCACAAAAAGGACAAATGCTACTAACCACAATGTCTGAGCGTTTTGACGATAGAAATAGAACGAAACCGCCGCGATCACCAGACTAACAATAGCAAAAAGAGCGTTCATTGAACCTTTCATAAGCTCACCTCCAATCGATTAAAAACCTTCCTGAAGCTGCGGCAACAACCAACGCCGCATTGTCGCGAATTGACAATTTTCAAATCCGTCCTGCCTAATATCACCATAGTAACTCCACTTAACCTCAAATGGCAAGTGATTTTCAAGTCATTTCAGGCTCGCACGAACGACGCGGTCGATATTTTGCAGGTCGCGAAGAAACTCGACCTCTTGCCAAACGTCTTTGCCGAAAAACTTTGCGACACGCTTTGCCTGATCGTGACCAATCTCCACAAGTAAAACCCCACCGGGACACAACACCTGACTCGAATCTTCGACGACGAGTCTCACAATGTCGAGGCCGTCCGCCCCTCCAGCAAGCGCCGATCGAGGCTCAAAATCACGAACTTCAGGCTGAAGACCGTCAATATCATCATCGGGAACGTAGGGTGGATTCGATACGATCAAGTCAAAGCGTTCGTCGATCCCTTCGAAAAGATCGGCTTGGCGAAGATTGAGACGTTCATCGATGCCGTGCTTTACGGCGTTGCGAGCGGCAATTTGTAAGGCGGCTGCCGAAACATCACTCGCGACCGCAGTCGCGTTTTGTAAAGATTGAAGTATCGACACGGCGATGCATCCGGAGCCGACACCGATCTCGCAAAATCGAGGATTATCTGATGACTGTAAAACTTCTATCGCGGCTTCAACCAGTATTTCGGTCTCAGGACGCGGGATCAGCACATCGGGCGTCAGTTCAAATTCGAGCCGCCAGAACTCACACCGTCCGGTGATGTACTGTTGCGGCTCGCGATCGGCACGCCGCCGAACGCAAGCGTCTAAGATCATCTTTTGATTTGCCGCAAGCTGGTCGTCGGAATGAGCTATCAAGTACGCCGAGTTTTGTCGAAGAACAAATTCGAGCAGCGACGATGCCTCGCGTCGCGGTTCGGCGATGCCAGCGGCATGCAGCTTTTCAGTAGCTGTTGTAAGTGCGGCTGCGATGTTCATCGCACTTTTGCAGGAACGCCGGCGACCGTCGTGTTATCGGGCACATCGCGGGTTACCACTGCTCCGGCGCCGATCATGGCGTTTTCGCCGATTGTTACGCCGGCCAAAATAGTCGCGTTCGAGCCAATGCTCGCACCTGTTTTTACGACAATTGGAACTACAGCCCAGTCGGCTTCGCTTTGCGGTTCGCCGTCTTCGTTTGTTGCGCGAGGATATTTGTCGTTTGTAAACATCACACCATGGCCGATAAACACGTTATCCTCGATCGTCACGCCCTCGCACAAAAATGAATGGCTCGAGATCTTGCACCGCCGCCCGATCTTCACGCCCTTTTGTATCTCGACAAACGCGCCGACGCGACTTTCGTCGCCGATCTCGCAACCATAGGCGTTGACAAACGAGAAGATCCGCACATTTTCGCCCAATCTCACATCATTCAGGCGAATAAAGTTGTCTCGGAGGTATTCTTCGGTAAATTCGGTCATTTTGCGTTGTTCGTTTTTCGTTGTGCCTTCATCTTGGCATTTGCTTCACGATGTAAATCAATATGGCAAAAAGAATTAGGACACCGACTACAACGGCGAACCATATAGCCCAATTCTCCGGCCCCTGTTTTGGCTGTTCGTCAAACATCTTATAGCTCGATCATTCGGCCGCGATCTCGCATTGAGAGCGTCGAGGCTTCTAAAATTCGGACGACGTTCAAACCGGCGTGGCCGTCGGTCAACGGCTGTTTGTTATTCAAAATGCAGTCGATAAAATGCCGCGTGCCGACGGAAAGGGCCTCTTCGGCGTCGAGTTTTGGCGAAAGCATGTCGCCGGTGCGGTATTGGACGAGCGTGTCGTAAACACCCTCGCGCGTCGTTACGTCGATGCCTTTGTCGTAAATTTTTACCTTCTCGCTCGTCTCATTGTCGTCGTAAACGATCATTGATTTTGTGCCCCCGATCAGCGTTTTGCGGATCTTCATAGGCGCGAGCCAGTTGACGTGAAAGTGCGCGATCAAGTTGTTTTCAAATTCGAGCGTGAGATAGGCGATGTCTTCGAGATCGTTGCCTACGTGACAACTGCCTATCGCCGACACCGCAATCGGCCGCGACGCGAGCAGGTAATCGCAAATCGAAAGGTCATGCGGCGCAAGATCCCAAATCACGTTTACGTCGTGCTGAAACAAACCTAAATTCACACGCACCGAGTCAAAATAATAGATCTCACCGAGCCGTCCCGAGGTAATGACCTCCTTCATCTTTCGCACCGCACCCGTGTAGATGAACGTGTGATCGACAAACAGTTTTAGATCTTTTTTCTCGGCAAGTTCGATCAGCTCTTCGGCCTCGCGGGTGCTCGCGGTCATCGGCTTTTCGATAAAGACGTGTTTGCCCGACTGCAGTGCCGCCTTTGCGATCTCAAAGTGTGATGAAACCGGCGTTGCGATAACGATAATGTCGATATCGCTGCGATTAATAATTTCGTTGTGGTTCGCAGAGGTTTCGATACCGTGAAAAGCCTTTCGCATCTTCGCGAGACGCTCGTCGTCCGTGTCACACGCGACAACTTTTCCGATTTCGTCGAGAGAGAGAAAATTTCGAATTAGATTCGGGCCCCAGTAACCGGCGCCTATTACAGCAACTTTCATACGAAGTAAGCCACAGAGTTCACAGAGGACACTGAGAAAAGTCTTCTCCTAATCTCGATTCTCTCCAATATCCTACAGTCTACAGTTCGACGCAATTCCGTTCGTTTGCCAGAGTGAGCGAAGAGTTTCTGAAGGTCACTGAGACTGGCCATCTATTCTCATTCTCTCTGTGTCCTCTGTGGCAAAAATTTTCAATGCCCGCCGCGCGCAAACAGCATCACAGGCAGCGTCCTAAAAATTATACGCAGATCGAAGAGCGGCGACATATTGTCGATATAAAAAAGATCGAGTATGACCATGTCGTTAAAATCAACCGCCGAACGTCCGGCGACCTGCCATAAGCCCGTGCAGCCAGGAATCACGCTCAAACGCCGCCGGTGCCAATCCTGATATTGTTCAAGTTCATACGGCATGCACGGACGCGGGCCGACGAGACTCATGTCGCCCTTTAAAACGTTAAATAGTTGCGGCAGTTCGTCGAGGCTCGTTCGCCGCAAAAATTTACCTATTGACGTAACGCGCGGGTCGTTCTCGATCTTTTTTACTACGCCATTACTCGATTCACCTTGAATGTGATCGGCGACAAACTCGCGGTGCGAAGCGTCGTCATTGCCGACGAACATCGTGCGAAATTTATAAAACAAAAACGGCTTGCAGTCTTTGCCAATACGTGTGTGGCTGTAAAATACAGGTCCTTTTGAGGTGAGTTTTATCACTAATGCGATAAGCACAAACGGAATCGCGAGGACGATCAAGCCAATCACGGTCAACACAAAATCGAACGCTCGTTTGTAGACGCTGAAAAGCGCGTTGTCGTAGTTCTGCGGCATCTTGACGATCGGAATGCCAAGATATTTTTCGAGCAGAACCTTTTCAGGAATAATGTTGTAAAGTTCTGAAACGAGTCGCACTTCGGCTCGCGTCGCCTGTGCTTTATCTATGATGTCGAGCAGAGAGCTATGTGTGACATCGCTCTCGGCGATGATGATCTCGTCAATGTCGTACCGTTCGACAAGCGAATTCAAATCGTCGAGGCGGCCAACATTTTGGAGATGTTCAAAAACCAGCTCTCCTGCCGCGAGTTCGTCATTTACAAAACCGACGACATCGAAACCGTGTCGATCGTCTTCGTCGATCTCGGCCGCAACCATCTTTGCTGTGCGATCGCCGCCGACGATCAGCACCTTTCGCCGGATGATTTTTTTCTGTGACGCGAGCGAAAACATCGGCTTAAAAACAAGCGTCCGAAACAGCGAAATCGCGATCAGACTGATCCCGACAAACATCGCCAACACCAGCCGCGACTCGACAAAATCAAGCCTTTTGATCACGAACGTAATCAAGATCAAGCCGAGCAAGCCATAAACCAACGACTTAAAGATCGCCCAAACCTGCTCGCCGAACGACATGAACAGGTTGAGTTTGTAGAGACTAAAATGTTGAAAAATGACGATCCAAACGAGCGAGTAAACTACGATCAGCGCGCCTTGCGTTCGCACAAGCGGCCGCGACAACAACTCGATCCACGTCAGATCATAAAACCTGATCGAGATAGCTAACACCCACGCCGCAAGCAGCAAAACATAATCGCAGCCCGCGAGGACAAATTTGTATGGCGGGTATTGTTTGAGCATCAGGTTAGATAGCGATCGATCTCTCTTATTACAAATTTTTCCACTCGGGCGGTCAAGGCGTTTGCCGAAGACGGTTTTCGCCGTTTGAGTTTGATCTTCGATAGATCGCCGTTGTCACGAATAAATGTGATCAGCCCTTCGCTCTCCATTTGTTTGTCGAGCGCACCCTGGCGGCCTGCAAAAATGCTGTAAACCGGCACGCCCAACAGCGCCGCTTCGCGATTCATCGTGCCGCCGCCCGAGATCACAAGATCGGCTGCATAAATTAAATCGAGGCCGTCGACCGCTTCGTCGAGAATTGTACATGGGGCCGTAAAATCGGGCCTTGACGCTATAATCTCACGAATCTCAGCCGCTTGCTCACGCGTTCGCGGCACGATCACCGTAAATATTTCGTTCGACGAAATTAGCAGTTGAATGATTGCCGTGAATAAAACCTCGCCGTGCGCGTCGTGATAATTTGCCGTTGTGGCCGGCGGCCGCAAAACAGCAAGCACTTTGTCGTCGCTAACGTTATGTTTAGCAAAAAGCGTTTCACGAAAATTTTGTGCCCCTTGAAACTTGCTTACGTAAAGCTCTTCTTTGATGCCAGGATATTTTCCTCGTTTGTAGATCGGCAATCCGATCTCGTTTAAAGTGCTTTCGGGTATTCGGTCCGGCACTAAAACTTTATCGGAAAAGATGTTGAAGATGCGCGTCTCGGTAAATTCGTAGTCGTACATCGTCACGATAGGAATCTTGAGCCATCGCGCCGCGAGCACCATCGAACGCGAGCCGTGACTGACGGTTACCGAAATTTCTTTGTCTTGCTTCTTGATGTGAGAAACGAGCTGCTTTGCCCGTGCTAGCAACCCGCGAATTTTATCGATCTTGCCCTTGCCGTAATGATGTCCGACGACGGCAAAATCGTCAACGCCGTTTAGTTTTAGCAATTCGATTGTCTGCGCATGATCGCGAGCGGTGACGATCACTTCGACGCCGCGCATCCGATAATGCTTGATGATCGGCGCGAAGAGCGGCACATGTGGGGAATTGTCAAGATCGATCCAAATTGATTTGTTAACAGTGTCCACCAGATGCGTTTTTTATGATCAATTTACGGCAATCAAATACAAAATTAAAAACTGACAGTTTGGAAGGGCGGCTTGCCCCCGCTCAACTCTGCAAAGAGCGGGCGTAAACAACCCTTCCTTACTGTCAGTTGTTAGCAGGCTTGAGTTGCCAAAACTTTCTTCAATTCCATCTTAAGAGATTCACAAACATACTCAAGCATCTCATCCTTCAGCTCGGCGTACATCGGCAAACTCAACAGCTCGGTCATCTGCGAATGAGCGACCGGAAAGTCTGACGGCTGATAGTTCTCGGCCGCGTACACTTCGAGATACGGCAACGCGGTCGGATAATGCAAACCGGTATCAACGCCTGCTTCGTTCAATCTTGCGCCAACGGCATCACGGTCTTTAACCCGAATCACGTAAAGATGATAAGTGTGCGTGAGATATTCCGGCGCAGTTGGCAAAGCAATTCCGGTGTCGGCGAGCAACTCGTTGTAACGGCCTGCGTGTGCGCGGCGCCCGTCGAGCCAACTGTCCAGATGACGCAACTTCACTGACAAAACTGCAGCCTGAATGCCGTCCATTCGGCTGTTACGCCCCGTTATCGTATGGCGATATTTTGTCGGCTGGCCGTGATTTGCGATCAGGCGACAATGCTCGGCAATCGACACGTCATTAGTGACAATCGCTCCAGCGTCGCCATACGCACCGAGGTTTTTGCCAGGGTAAAAGCTGAATGTCGCCACATCGCCGAATGTGCCAACCGTCTGTCCCTTGTATTTTGCGCCGTGTGCCTGTGCGCAGTCCTCGATGACCTTCAGCCCGTGTTTGCGTGCGATTTGCATCACGGCATCAATCTCGGCCGGCAATCCGTAGAGATGCACCGGAATAATCGCCTTTGTCCGAGACGTGATCTTTGCCTCGATTATTGAGACATCGACGTTATAAAAATTTGGTTCGCAATCGACGAAGACGACCTCCGCACCGACATTCGCGACAGCCTCCGCGGTCGCATAAAAAGTATTCGCCGGCACTATCACCTCATCGCCCTGCCCGATGCCAAGCGCCGCAAGCGCGATCTCGATGGCGTCGGTGCCGTTTGCGACCGCGACGCAATTTGAGACGCCGACGTATTCTGCGAACTCATTCTCAAACAATGCCGCGTACTTACCCGCGACAAACGCCGTCTCACTGACGACGCGCATTATCGCTTCATCGATCTCATCCCTTATCAATGAGTACTGGGCTTTAAGGTCTACAAAAGGCACTCGCATAACTCGAACCCCAATTCTACACGACGCCGCCCGTAACCGCACAGTGCCGCGTTTTGTCCGAACGCGCGGCTTTTGTCATAATTACTTAGCGTGAAGCAAATCCTGCAAAACATGAAAACAGGCGAGTTGACAGTCGCCGATGTGCCGCCGCCGTTGGTTAAGAGCGGCCAACTTTTAGTGCGTACAAGCGCTTCGCTCATCAGCGCCGGAACGGAAAAGTCGAAGATCGATCTCGGTAAAAAATCTCTGCTCGGAAAAGCACGCGAGCGACCAGATCTCGTAAAAAAAGTTATCGACAAAATTAAAACCGAAGGTTTGTCGAGCACGTTCACTGCCGTTAAAGCTAAGCTCGACGCCGCGATTCCGCTCGGTTACAGCGCCGCCGGAATCGTTGCCGAGGTTGGCGAAGGCGTCGAAGGTTTTAAGGTGGGGACACGCGTCGCGTGCGCCGGAGCAGGTTACGCTTCGCACGCCGAGATGATCTCGGTGCCAAAGAATCTGTGCGTCCAAGTTCCCGACAAGGTCGGTTTTGACGAGGCCGCGTTCGGCACGCTCGGCGCCATCGCTCTTCAAGGTGTTCGTCTCGCTGCACCGACGCTTGGCGAAGCTGTAGTCGTTATCGGTCTCGGTCTGCTCGGGCAAATCACCGTGCAGTTACTTCGTGCGAATGGCTGTCGCGTGTTCGGCGTCGATACCGACGTGGCAAAATTCGAGCTGGCAAGAACTCTCGGAGCCGAAATGTGCGCGTCGCCGGATGCTGCTGCGCCGTTAATTTCTGATTGGTCGCGCGGCCGCGGCGCCGACGCAGTTTTGATCACGGCTGCGACCTCGTCAAACGAGCCGCTTGAATTGGCCGGTGAAATTTCGCGTCTTAAGGGCCGCGTCGTCGTCGTCGGTCTCGTTGGCATGGGAGTACCTCGCGAAGCTTATTATTTAAAAGAACTCTCGCTACAAGTCTCGATGTCCTACGGCCCCGGCCGCTACGACGCCGAATACGAGGAACGCGGTCACGACTATCCGTTCAGTTACGTCCGCTGGACCGAGGGCCGCAACATCGAGGCGTTCCTCGACCTCGTCGCCGACGGTAGCGTGCAGATCGACAAACTCATCACGCATCGCTTCCCGATCGAGCAAGGCGAAGCTGCCTACAAACTGATCGAGGGCAAAGCAAACGAGCCATACCTCGGCATCGTACTGCAATATGACGTCAAAAAGCCGCTCGAAAAAACGATCTCATTAAAGTCTGCGTCGTCTGCTCCAGTCGCATCAGTTCGCCTCGGCATGATCGGCGCCGGCAGTTACGCACGCAAATTCCTTTTACCAAACTTAAAGTCGAACGGGGTTGAGTTTTGCTCTATAGCAACAGCAAGCGGGCTCTCGGCGAGTGACATTGGCAAACAATACGGCTTTGTGTCGTGCGTCTCCGACGGCGACCAGGTTATCGCCGACGAGGACGCTAACCTTATCATCGTCGCCACACGTCACGACAGTCACGCGTCGCTCGCGACCGCCGCTCTAAGAGCGGGCAAACACGTTTTTGTCGAAAAGCCGCTCGCGATGAACGACGACGAATTAACTTCAGTTCTCGATGCCGCTGCAAACTCGGACGGGCGTCTGATGGTCGGATTCAACCGTCGATTCTCGCCCGCCGCACTACATGCGAAAGATTTCTTCTCGGAAAGACAGACGCCACTGTCGATTCTCTATCGCGTCAACGCAGGCCGTATCGCAAAAGACAGTTGGATTCAAGACCCGACTGAGGGCGGCGGGCGAATCGTCGGCGAAGTTTGTCACTTTATTGATCTAATGCAGTATTTGACCGGTTCGCTCACGACGCGCGTTTTTGCCGAGTCTGTCGCGTCGCGCGATTCACGCGTAACGGACGACGATTCGATTTTTATCACACTGCGATTTGCCGACGGCTCGAATGGCACGATTGCGTATCTTGCCGAGGGCGACAAAGCTCTCGAAAAAGAGCGTGTCGAGATCTTCGGCGGTGGCCGTTCGTGCGTGATAGACGACTTTCGGCGAGTGTCGATGTTCGCCGGTGGACGCGAAACGTCAAAGAAATCTATCGGTCAAGACAAAGGCCAGGCTGACGAAATTCGCGCCGTTTGCGAGTTTGTAAAGAATGGCGGCGGCGCACCCATCTCTCTCGACGATCTCGCTGCGACGACGCGCGCGACGTTTAGAATTTTAGATTCGCTCCGGACTGGCCAGCCGCAGGACGTTAGTCGATAAACTCCTGCATCCACAACTCCAAGACGAGAAGCTGAAACACCTGTAGATTGAGGTCTTCGCGACCGGACAGATTGGTTTCGACAATGCGGCGAACTTCGGCAGCGTCGAAAAGGCCGCGGCTCTCTACACGCGACTCTGAGAGCAGATCGTCGACCATCGGTTTTAGCGCTCCGCGAAGCCACGAGCGGATCGGCGCCCCAAAACCTGCTTTTTTTCTCCACACAATGTCGCGCGGCAAAAGTTTTTCAGCAGCGCGTTTTAGAACGTATTTGCGCTTTAGGCCGCGAAGTTTTAGATGAGGCGGCATTTGCGCGGCCATCTCGACAAGCTCAACGTTTAGAAACGGCACTCGGACTTCGAGATTTGCCGCCATTGAAGTTTTGTCGGTATATGCAAGGTTCAAACACGGCAGGAACGTTTTGAAATCGACATAAAGGAGCCGATTGAGCGGATCTGCATTTTTTACTTTTTGAAAATAACGACGATGGTGCGCATAAGCATCGAACCCGGGAACCTCAGTTTTTAACTCGTCAGCGTATAGCCGCTGCTTTGCTTCGCTCGTGAAATAAGTTCCGAAACCGAGATAACGATCTTCGAAATTCATCGCGGCGCTCTTTGCAAACTTCTTCGCGTTACGCAGCGGAGCGGTAAACTTGCCGGGTAAACCGCCGGGTAAAACGCTCTCGACGGCGCGCATCAGCGGCGAGCGGATGACCCGTGGAATCGGGTCGAATGCACCGGCCAATTTCATCGCCATTTGGCGCGGATAACCAGCGAAAACCTCGTCACCGCCGACGCCGGAGAGCAAAACAGTGAGCGTCTCGCGCGCCGCTTTCGAGATCAGATAGCTCGTGATAATCGCCGGATCAGCGATCGGCTCGTCGCAATGATAGACGAGTTTCGGCAGCAGATCGGTGACGTCGGGCCGCAGCATCGTCTCGTGATAATCGGTGTCGAAAACTTTGCCCACCTTTCGAGCCCAACCCGCGTCGTCAGGAATGATGTCGTATTTAAGATCTTCTTGCTCGATGCCGACGGTGTATGTCGAAACGCGCCGCCCGTCGCTGTGCTCGTTCATCAGCGCAACGATCGACGACGAATCGACGCCGCCCGAAAGAAAAGAGCCAAGTGGAACATCCGACACCATTTCCATCTTCACCACGGACGCGAGCGTGTCGAGCGTCTTATCCCGCCAGTAATCTTCGCCCCTACCGTTGTCGATATTCTCGAACGACAGATCCCACCATTCGTGTTGCGTAATTTTGCCGTCTTTCCATTTCAAATAATGCGCCGGCGGCAGCTTATAGATATTTTTGAAAAGCGTATGCGGATCGGGTGTCCAGAGGAACGTCAGATACTGATCGAGCGCCTGCTTGTCGATCTCGGCGCGCACAACACCGCCAGCAAGAATTGCCTTGATCTCAGACGCGAATACAAATTGCTCGCCGATCCGTGCGTAATAGAGCGGCTTGATGCCGGCGCGGTCGCGAACCAACGTCAGTTCCTTTTCGACATCATCCCAAACAGCAAACGCAAACATGCCGTTGAGCTTATCTAGGGCAGCGACGTTCCACTGGCGAAACGCTTTTAACAAAACCTCTGTGTCGGAATTTGTTGTGAAAGTAACGCCTTGCGATTCCAGCTCGCGGCGGATTGCTTGGTAGTTATAAATTTCGCCGTTTAGAACGAGTCCGTAGCGCCCATCTTCTGTAAACATCGGCTGATGACCGGCGGGCGACGTGTCGATGATCGAAAGCCGTCGATGACCAAGACACGATTTTAGTTTGCTGCTGCCAAACCGCCGGGAAACAAACACGCCTTCGTCGTCGCGTCCGCGATGCTCGATTGACGCGAGCATCGCGCCGATACGCGATTCGGGATCGTGAGAGATCATTCCGGCAATTCCGCACATATTATTTTCGCGGCCTTAGCGTCACCCAAAGATGCCAGCCGAGCACACCTGCGAGCGGCAGCCGGCTAACCGGCAGCGGCGGCGCGTGCATGAACTCTTTGTGAGTTTCAATGATTTCAAAATCCGCAAAATCCTCAGTGATCTCTCGCCGGCCGTAAACTTTCGAGTACGGGTTGAACGGCCCGTCTGTGCTGACGTGCATGAAGTTACGCATCTTCAAATACTCAAGTAAGCCTATTGTACGGGCATTCGCGATGTGATCACCGTAGATTCCCGTCGGTTTCAGATTCAAAGAGTAAATCGCTATCAAGCCCAGCCGCCGCGCAATCGAGATCGACAATAAGTAATTCAAAGACCATTTTGCGTAAAGCATCGCAATTAGTTTGCCGTCGGGTTTTAGCACGCGTGCGATCTCACGTTGCGCCGCTCCGATCTCCGGAATGTGATGCAGCACGCCGTGACTGAAGACGATGTCCAATGAATTATCGTCGAACGGCAAGGCAAGAGCGCTTGCTTGCTCAATGCGCTCGAACGGCAAATCGCCAAGGCGAAAGCGCATCGTCGTGCGCTTCACGGCTTCGTGCGTGAGATCGACACCACTGTAGATTGCTCCACGACGCGCTGTCTGTTCGCCATCGGCGCCTTGGCCTAGGCCGATTTCAAGAACTCGCTTACCAGAAAAATCCACCGCATCGAGATTTTTTAGGATGTGCGCTTCTTTCGAATATCGAAACTCATCGTAACGGCGAAAAAAATCTTCGTACTCGGCGCGACTCTCTTCGCCAAGATCACCGACAAGGTGGGCGCCGCACGGATGGGTCTGCCAAAAGTCTTTTATCTCGCGCTCCATCTATGAGTTCTCAGTCTCGATCAAACGCGCAAGGGCATAAGCCATCCACGCCTGGCCCCACCGCATGAACTGAGTTTTCACGAGGCCACTCGTACGCTGTTGATAATAAAAAAATCCGCGTTCATCAAGCATATTCTCGCAGGTCCACGTGGCGACGCGATGCGCATTCTCAGTCTCGCCAAGCTCGCTCATCGCCGCAATCGCCACCGCGGCCGAGTGAATGTCGATCGGATAAACCTCGTGTGTGTAGTACTTTGGCGTGCCATCGTCTAGGAAAAAGTTTGCGAGCCAATAATCAAAGCCGCGATCAAAAGCAGTCTCGACTTCGCTGTCATCAGCGCCTATCGCGTCTGTAATTCGCCGCATCGAGAGCAAAATATAAGCTGTATGAAAATTATCCACCCACGCCTGTTTACCGCTTGCGCCATATACCCAGGCTCCGTCAGCGCGCTGCCGTCGAACTACAAAACGCATAGCTTTTTCGGCTAACTGTGAGTAACCCGTGTTGCAATTCATCTTTGCTGCACGAGCGAGGCACTCACCGGCGAGCAGACTCGCATTGTAGATGACGCTCCGGTCGACCGGCGTGTAACTAAAACACACTTCGTCCGTCGTCTCGATAAAGCGATTGAGTTTGCCGACGACGAATGTCGCGATCTCGCCGACTGCGTTTGAATGTCTTTTGTCGTTGAACAGCTCAAACGCTTCGCTAAACGCAATGGACGCAAACGCCGTCGGCACGATCGCCGGCGTGCCGCGTGGCGCATAAAAGTATCGCGACTGCCAATCGAAGTTATAACCGAAAGCCATCCAACGCTTGCCATCAGGCGTGTCGCCTGAAATTTTCAGTTCAAGCAAACGGTCGAGCAGCAACTTTGCATTCGCAGCATGATGTTCATCGGCGCTCTCACGAAACCGTGCGATTTCTGCAAGTGCAAATAACGCAAGAGCTTTAGAGTTGACGCCATCCTTAACGCGTAAACTCGCTCGCAAATCGACGGGTGAACGTTTTACTAACTGTAAAAGAACAAGCCGGGCGAAGCGAAGATTCTTGAGCGGCAACTTCTGAAAAACCTTGCTGTTGAGCGCGTCGAACGGATCGTGACCCGCGAAATCTCGCCCAGCGCAATAGCTATATAGCCGGTCGTATGTCGTTTTGAGATCGAGCGTCATCGCGTCTTTGTAGAGGTTATCACGAGCTGCGGCCTTTTGCCCTTTCGTCGCAAAAGCAGGATAATGTCAACACTTTATGAAATTTTTCTCCGACATCCGTCTTTTGATTCTGGCTATCTGGCTCGGGGCCGCAGTATTTTTTATCGGCGTCGCGCAGGGTGCGTTTGCGGTCATCGAGCAACGCGAACTCGCGGGGGCGGTCGTTAATCGCAATCTCACGATACTAAACTTCGGTGGAATGGCGATCGCAGTATCGTTGATCGTCATGTCGCTGGTCGGAAGCTCCAAAGTGAGTAAGTTTTGGCTGTGGGTCGAGCGGTTTCTGCTCCTGATAATCGGCGCGGCGTGCGCCGTCGGCCAGTTCGTGATCGGTATCTGGCTTTCGTCGATTCGCGCTACGATCGGGCGCCCCATCGACGAGGTCGCAGTTGACGATCCGCTTAGAATTCAATTCAACACGTTGCACCAATATTCCGAATGGATTTTGTTGACTGCCATGCTCGCCGCCTTGATCGCGTTCTTTATCATCGCGAATCGCAAATTTAACAGGTTGACGGATGCGGGCGACGACGTTTACGATTTTTCAAAAGAATTCAAAGTTTGATTTATGCAAATTATCGAAAGCAAGAATGATTTTCAGACTCGGTTCTCTCGCTGGACCGCAAACGACGCACTTTACCTATATCCGTTTGTCGAAAACGTTCACGCGCCAATAACGTCCGTTCGCCGCGCTCTGCCGATGATGAACCTCGGCCTGATCTCGTCCGCCGGAGCCTACATCGACGGCACCGAGCCGTTCGATCTCGAGAGCAAAGATGGTGATGTGACTTGTCGCGAAATCCCTATCGAGGTTGACGCGAGCGATCTGCGATATGCCGCAAAGGGCTACGACCCAAAAGCTGTGACTGAAGATCGCAATGCGCAGATTCCGATCGACCGCTTACGTGAATACGAGGCAAACGCCGTCATCGGCAGTCTCAACAACGTGTGGTGGTCGGTGAGCAGCCACATCCCGAACGCGATGCGCGTCGGGACTGAATTAGGGACGCACATCGCCGAGCGCCTTCAACGCTACGAAGTTCAGGCTGCGTTGTTTATTCCCGCATCGCGCCTTTGTCATCAGACGCTGGGTCTGGTTGCCCGCGCAGTCGAGGAGGCCGGAATTCCAACCATCATGCTCTCGGTCGATCCTGCAATGACAGATAAAGTTCGCCCCCCGCGAACCGCGTATTACAACGGCGAGCTTGGCTCGGTCGCAGGCAAGCCAAATTGGAGTGAATATCAATTACGAATTTTAGATGAAACTCTGCGCTGGATAGAGACATTCGACCAGCCCGGCTCACGCAAACTCGCCGTCGATCTCGAAACTCAAACGGAAGCCGCCCGCGGCGAAAGATAAGACTCACTCGCTAAACACGCAAAACATACGAAAACGAAGTCAATTAGAGCTGCGGAGCAGCGAAGGAATTTAGCCCCAGGTGAAGTGAAGCAGAACCTGGGGTATTGAGAGCCACAAAATATACCAAAGCCCGTGAAACGGGCGACAGAAACATACTCACATTCCAGTCTGCCATGCCTTGATCGCATCAAGGGGATATAAAAGCATGATGATATTTAAAATCAAGCTATCTCGAATCGTAAAAACTAATATCGTCTCAGTCGCGATAAATAATACAAGCGATCGCCAAAATCCGATTCTCTTTGCAATCACAAACCCGATACCGCAGCCCACGATGTCGGCAAGCGAGTTCACGATCGAGTCGCCAAAATAG
>JANOGL010000120.1:0-1510 GCA_031405985.1 Acidobacteriota bacterium
GACAGCAAAAGCAAAAAGAGCAAGCGCAAAATCATTTGCAAATAAATCTTTCTTAACTTAGGCGGAAAAAGCTTTCAAATGGTATAAAGAAAATCATACAACGGCGAGATTAAATGCTTCAGCTTAAAGTTTTAAGAAAAATTATCCACAGATAAACACAGATGAACACAGATAAATCAGAATTATTGAAATCACTTTTTGATACAGATTTAGACAAAATCAATAAAGTTACGGAAAAAATTATCGGTTGCTCTTACACCGTTAGTAATGTTTTAGGTTGCGGTTTTTTAGAAATAGTTTATGAAAACGCTTTGGCTCACGAACTTAGAAAAGCAGGTTTTAAAGTTCTACAACAACACGAGATTGAGGTCTTTTATGATGGCGTAGTGGTTGGAAAATATATCGCGGATTTATTTGTTGAAGATTGTGTAATTGTTGAAGTCAAAGCAAATAATGGTTTAGACGATTCGCAAAAAGCACAATGTTTGAATTACCTGAAAGCAACAAAAGTAAAAATTGGTATGTTAATAAATTTTGGTAAACCGCGAATTGAAATCAAGCGAGTTGCATTATAAATCTTTAAAAATCTGTGTTTATCTGTGTTCATCTGTGGACAAAAAATTGTATGAAAAAAGTTAGAATCGGAATCATCGGAACAGGCTATGTTGGCAACGTTCACGGACAAATTTATTCACAGGATGCTCGCGCAGAAGTTTCGGCATTGTTTGACATCGTGACGGAAAGAGCAGAAAAAACCGCTAAATCTATCGGCGGAAAAGTTTGCCGTTCGCGCGAGGAATTGTTTGAAAATTGCGATGCAGTTTTAGTGACCACGCCGAATAAAACGCACCTTGAAATTGCTTCGGATGCGGTTGCACACGAAAAGCACGTTTTTTGCGAAAAACCTTTTGCGATCGGAATTGAAAATGCAAAAAAACTGCTCGAAGTTGCCCAAAACGGAACGGGTGTTTTCCAAGTCGGACATAATCGGCGTTACGCTCCGGTTTATGTAAAACTGAAAGAATTGATTGCAAACGATCCGCCGCATTCGGCTCATATCAAAATGAATCGCGGAGAATTGAAAAATCCGGCGTGGACGGGCGATACAAATGTGACCGGCGGATTTTTGTATGAAACTACCATTCATCTTTTTGATATGTGTCGGCATCAATTTGGCGAAATTTCCGAACTCGTGGCTTACGGCTCACAACACCAATATCCCGAATTGGACGAGTTTTCCATCCTTTTCAAATTCAAAAACGGCTTTCATTGCACCTTTGCTTCGAGTTCGGATGCGAGTTGGCATTTCCCATTTGAGCGAATCGAAGTTTTTTGTCATCATCGGACGATTATCACCGAAGAAATGGAGCGACTTTTTGATTCACAAGGATTTGACCATAAAACCCACGAATTCAATACTTATTGGTGTCAGATGCTCGAAAAAAATGAAAAGTGGGGCTATCTGCAAGAAGACAAAGCCTTTATTGATTCGATTTTGAATGGAACTGAG
>JANOGL010000129.1:0-2348 GCA_031405985.1 Acidobacteriota bacterium
CGAATCTCTGATTGGCGAGAAAATTTAAAACCGCAATCATAGTTTTGGAAAAATAAACTTCATTTAATTAAAAGCATGGCTACTAAAACCACACAACCGCGCAAATCAAAAGAAGCGATAGGCGAAGAAGAAGTCGAAGTCGTCGTTGCCGCCGAGAGCGAAGAATCGTCGAATGGCGAAGTCGTCGTAAAGACCGAAAGTCCAAAGAAAAGCGACACAGGGGACACGATCCTAAATCTCGCCGGTCTCAAGGACAAATCGATCAGCGAACTTACTCACATCGCAAAGGAAATGGGCATCGAAAACGCGACCGGTCTTCGCAAACAGGAGCTTATCTTTAAGGTTCTCGCCACGCAGGCCGAGAAAATCGGACTTATCTTTTCAGAGGGTGTGCTTGAAACGCTGCCCGACGGCTTTGGCTTTTTGCGTGCACCGGAATACAACTATCTTCCAGGCCCCGACGACATTTACGTTTCACCATCGCAGATTCGCAAGTTCGATCTTCGCACCGGCGATACGATCTCTGGACAGATTCGTCCGCCGAAAGAAGGCGAGCGTTATTTTGCGCTTATCAAGGTCGAGGCGATAAATTTCGAAGCGCCCGAGCAGTCGCGTGAGAAAGTTTTCTTTGACAATCTGACGCCGCTCTATCCGGACGAGCAGCTAGGTATGGAGATCGTGACTGACGCGGACAAGATCGCGGCCCGAGTCATCGATCTCGTAACGCCAATCGGTAAGGGCCAGCGTGGTCTGATCGTCGCCCCGCCGCGAACGGGTAAAACGATGCTGCTTCAAACAATCGCAAACTCGATCACGGAAAATCATCCCGAGGTAACGTTGATCGTTCTGCTTATTGACGAACGCCCTGAAGAAGTTACCGACATGCAGCGTTCGATCAATGGCGAGGTCATTTCATCGACCTTTGACGAGCCGCCGACGCGTCACGTTCAAGTGGCCGATATGGTCATCGAAAAAGCCAAACGTCTCGTTGAGCACAAACGCGATGTCGTGATTTTGCTCGATTCGATAACGCGTCTCGCTCGCGCGCACAACGCGGTCGTTCCGCCGTCGGGTAAGATTCTCTCAGGCGGTATTGACTCGAATGCGCTACAGCGACCAAAGCGTTTCTTCGGCGCGGCCCGCAATATCGAGGAAGGCGGAAGCTTAACCATCATTGCGACCGCGTTGATCGACACAGGCTCGCGGATGGACGACGTTATCTTTGAGGAGTTCAAGGGAACAGGTAACTCTGAGATCTATCTTGATCGTAAGTTGTCCGACAAACGTCTCTTCCCGGCCATCGACCTGCAAAGATCTGGAACACGCAAAGAGGAACTGCTTATTGACAAAGATAACCTCAATCGCATCTGGGTCATGCGTCGCGTACTCAACCCGCTGTCGCCAGTTGAGCAAATGGAAGTCGTCCTTGAGCGTCTCGGCAAGACAAAGACGAATGCCGAGTTTCTTGCGTCGATGCAAACTTAAAACAGTAAATAGTGAATTGTAAATCGTGAATAGATAGAGGCCGGTTGCGGTTTTCATCTCTTCACGATTTACTATTTATGATTCACTTTCGTTATGCGCGTAGCTGTAATCTCTGCCGAGGCAGTTCCATACTCTAAGACCGGCGGTCTTGGCGATGTCGCCGGTGCGCTGCCAAAGGCCTTGAAGCAGATCGGCGTCGATTCGTTACTGATCACGCCATGTTATTGGCAAACGAAGGGCGAATACCTCTGGCGCACGGCGATTGACGATCTGTGGCTGACCTGGCGAGGCCGCTCGGTGCAGGCCAAGGCATTTTACAGCGAAGCTAACGGTTCGCCGACGTTCTTGATCGATTATCCGCCGCTTTTTCACCGCGATTCGATCTACGGGTACACAGAGGATTACGAACGTTTTGCGTTTTTTAATCACGCGGCGTTGGCTCTGCTAGAGCGCATCGCCACAGCTCCTGACATCGTTCACCTGAACGACTGGCACACCGGTTTTGCGGCCGTTGAATTAGTGTCGCGGAGACGCCATCAACCCTTTTGGCGCCAAACTCGAACAGTCTTCTCGATTCACAACATGGCGTACCAAGGCGGGTTTGGATTCGGCGAATTACCGAGTTTAGGTTTTACTTCAACTGTCGCTCAAAACATCTTTAGTTGCAATGGTTACGCCTCGGTAATGAAAGCAGGACTTGAAGCCTCAGATGTGCTCTCGACAGTCTCAAAACGCTATGCTCACGAGATACAAACCGACGAATTCGGACACGGCCTCGACTGGCTGACGAGGCAGCGAGCTAATCGGTTGATCGGCATCACCAACGGCGTAGATTACGAAGTCTGGAACCCAGAAACCGACCC
>JANOGL010000138.1:0-3680 GCA_031405985.1 Acidobacteriota bacterium
CTGCGCGTGAATGTCCTCACCATTCTTAAAAGCTTCGAGCATTCGTGCGTCCTGCGTTATGTGCGCGAGAATACGCAGTACGAGCTGCGAGTAATCCGCCGAGATCAGCTTGCAGCCTTTTTCCGGAATGAACGCTCTGCGAATCTGCTGACCGAGTTCTGTTCGCACCGGGATGTTCTGCAAATTCGGCTCAGTCGAGCTCAAACGTCCGGTCGCCGCGACAGTTTGATTGAGACAGCCGTGTACGCGGCCGTCGTCGCGGATCATTCGCGGCAGCGCGTCGGCGTAGGTCGCCTTAAGTTTGTCCATCTCACGGTAGTCGATTATAAGTTGTGCGATTTCATAATTCACGGCGAGTTCGACGAGGACGTCGTGACTTGTCGATATCTGGCCGGTCGCGGTTTTTTTACCTGTAGCGATATTGAGTTCGCTAAAAATTTCACCGACTTGCTTAGGCGAGCCGATGTTGAATTCGCGCCCCGCAATTGCGTAAATCTTTTTGCTCAATATGGCGAGATCGTCGGCTATCTTGTTCGAGAACTTAACAAGGTTGTCGCCATCGACCTTCATTCCCGTAAGCTCGATATCGGTCAGCACATTGACGGTCGGCATTTCGATATCAGCGTAAATGTTTTCGAGTTTGTTAGCTCGAATCTTACTCCTTAGAATCGGTACTAGCCGTGACGTTATGTCTGCGATCTCTGCCGTTCTAAATGCAACTTCGTCAAAGCCATCTGGCACGCTGCGCGCGATGTCGGTGTCGAGATACGCCTGTGCGAGAAAGTCGATCGGGTAATTCGTGCGGCCCGGATCGAGCAAATACGCCGCGATCATCACATCGTCCTTTACCGGTTCGGGTTTGATACCGAGCTTTAGCAATGCGCCAAAATTGCGTTTCGCGTCGTGAGCGCATTTGTCGAGATAGATGTTTGTAAAAACGTCTTTCAGCGGCGTGATCGCTTCATCGCGGCCGCTGTCGAAGTTTTCGAGATCGATATAGCTTGCCTCGCCGTTGCCGAGGCCGATCGCCACACCAAGCGGCGGCAGCTTGTCGTAGCTGCTCGATTTTTCGTTTGAGTTCGCGTCGTTGACGTGAAAACTAAATTGCTCGACCTCGAACAAGCGGCGAATCAATTTATTAAGTTCAGCGCGCGTTGTGATAACCGTGTAATTCGATTTAACGGCCGCTGTATTAGCCGTTGGGCCGGTGTGCGTCGGCAGATTATCAAACAAACCGCCACCGCCGCCGACAGTTTGCGTCGCGTGAGAAGCAGCAACAGCTACGTCATCACCAAATTCTTTTATAAGCGACTTAAACTCGAGTTCGCGAAAAAGTTCGTAGGCAAGTTTGCGGTTCGGTTCGAGGTGTTCGAGAGCCTTTAGATCGAGCTTGATCGGTACCGAGGTGTGAATCGTTGCGAGTTCGAGCGATTGTTTAATGATGCCCTGATTATTCTGCAGACTTTCGCGATAGGTCTTGTGACTGATCTTTTCCGCGTTCTCCATAGCACCGAGAGCCGAACCATATTCGAGAACGAGTTTTAGCGCGCCCTTTTCGCCGATGCCCGGCGCACCGGGAATGTTATCGACCGAGTCGCCCATCAGACCGAGCAGATCGATGATCTTGTCGGGCGGCACGCCAAACTTATTTTGCACCCACGCTTCGTCGCACCACTCAATCGGCGGCACGGGCACCTTGCGTTTTATGTTTGTTGAATTTTGCCGCATTGCGACGACGTGCGGATCGCGAACGAGCTGGCAGAGGTCTTTGTCGTTCGAAACGATGACGCATCGCATATCTTTTGCAGTGATCTTTTGCGCTAATGTGCCGATAACGTCGTCCGCTTCGAAGCCGTCAACCTCTAAGATCGGAACGCTAAACGCCTCGCAAACCCTTACGATATAGGGTAATTGTGATGACAAATCGTCGGGCATCGCTTCGCGATTTGCCTTGTAATCCGCGTAAGAATCATGCCTGAACGTCGGCACGTCCGTGTCAAAAACCGCTGCGATATACTCCGGCCGTTCGTCCTTTAGCAGTTTGCGCAGCATGTTAGTAAACACAAAAACCGCCTGCGTAACCTGCCCCTTGCTGTTGCGAAGCGGCTCTTGCCTCATGCCCATCGGCGCAAAAAACGCACGATAAACATGTGACATCGCATCGATGAGGAATACTCGTTTCATTTACATTCTAAGGCCGTTTTTTCTCAACCGCAGCAATCATCGCTTGTTTAGAATCGTGTGCAAAAGATTTTTGAAGATAACGAGTCAGCGGATATCCAAGCTTTGCTAACAACGGTCCGGGTCGCGAGAAAGCATACAGGTCATAACAAATTTCACCGCTTTCAACATCCATCTCGACTGAAAATCTCTCTTCGCCTATCTCACCATGCTCTGGCAAAGTTCCGTAGGCAAATCCGTAACGACGAGCTTTTTCCGATGTCTCGTCGACAACATAAACGATACGCGCGGCGTTGAGCGAATAAAAGCCAAAGTGTCGTATCAATATACCAACAGTCAAGCCAACATCGACCTTGGCGTCATTTGGTAATAAATTAACCCAACCAATATCAAACATCTTCCAATTATTGATCGCCAACTTTGCACGCTCGAAATCTTTTTCACCTTGTCCGATTCTTACTCGATTGTGATCGACACTATATCCATCAGGAGATCTATCGCGGCTTGCTCCAACTTCTGAATAAGAGAAATCGTCATCTTCACATCGCTGCAAAAATTGCTCAATCATTGCCGTATCCGGCTTTGCTAGAAGAAACATCTGTAAGGTTCAATCTATGAGATTTGTCGATATGCTTCAAGTTTGACACAAAATCACTCGTCCGTTATTCTTACTGTTCGCCTTCGGGCGGCTTGGAGCGAATATACATGTGTCCGGTTCGTCTAGGGGTTAGGACACCGCCCTTTCACGGCGGCAACACGGGTTCAAATCCCGTACCGGATACCACTTTTATCGCAGAGTTTGCATCATAAGGTTGCTTTTACGTTAATTCGCTTGGGTTGCTCAAGCGAATTTTGTTTTTTGGTAAGTAATGCACACTAGAGGTCTGACAATCATAGCCATTTTGCTGTTCGCGGTTGCGGGCGTTTTTGCGCAAAGCTCGGCAAAAGCGACCGATGTCGTGATGGTGTTGCCGTTTGAGAACACGTCGGGCAAAGCTGAATTCAATTGGATTGGCGAGAGTTTTGCAGATTCGCTGTCAGATCTGCTGCGTGTGCCGACGCTCAATGTGATCTCAAACGAAGAGCGCAAGATCATCCAGCAGCGGCTCAAAATTCCGCTGACGACGCTCCCGAGCCTCGCGACTTCGCTCAAACTCGCAGGCGAGAGCAAGGCCACGCTGCTGATCGCCGGTCGCTACAACATTGTGCCGGCTGACGAAGAGTCGGCGGCGAAGATCACGGTCTCGGCACGGATAATCAAGGTGAGCGAGGGACGGTTCATGAGCGAATCGCTTCCGAACGGAAGCCAGAGCATCCCGCCGCTCGATCTGACCGATGCGCTCGCCAACCTACAGACGATTCAGGGACAGATCGCTTACAAGATTCTCTTTTATCACGACAAAGGGTCGCTTGCGTTTTCGCAGAATGACCGTGTCGTAGCCGCGACGAAGATTCCGGGTGACGCGTTTGAGGCCTATATTAAGGGGCTCTTGACGAAC
>JANOGL010000172.1:0-7395 GCA_031405985.1 Acidobacteriota bacterium
GACAGATCTGATGCAAGCAATAAAAGAAGAAAATTGGGACCTGGTTATTGAGGGAAAGAGCTCGCTGTTCGATCTCAAGGTACGCGAGGTATGGCACTATCGCGATCTGTTGTTGATGTTCGTCAAGCGCGACTTTCTCAGTTTTTACAAACAGACTATCCTTGGGCCGCTGTGGTTCTTTATCCAGCCGCTGTTTACGACGATCGTTTTTACATTTGTGTTTGGCAATCTTGCGGGCCTTAGTACGGACGGGCTCCCGCAGCCTCTCTTTTATCTTGCCGGAATCACCGCTTGGAACTATTTTGCTGACTGCATTACAAAGACGAGTACGGTTTTCAAGGACAACCAAAATATATTCGGCAAAGTCTATTTTCCCAGGTTGATCATGCCGCTGAGCATTGTAACCAGCAATCTGGTCCGGTTTGGTGTGCAGATGCTGTTGTTTTTGGGAATGATGGTCTATTTCTGGGCTGTTGGGGCAAATTTTCAGGTGACTTCCGCCATTTTTCTTTTCCCGGTTCTGATCGTGATGATGGCCCTACTCGGCCTCGGCCTCGGCCTCATTATCACGGCGATGACCACGAAGTACCGCGATCTCAGTTTCCTTGTAACATTTGGCGTTCAGCTCCTGATGTACGTAACCACCGTTATTTATCCGCTGAGTGCGGCACCTGAAAAGTACCGATGGCTGATTGAACTTAATCCAATGACCGGAATGATCGAGGCATTCAGATACGCCTTTCTTGGCAAAGGTGAGTTCACCGCCTGGAGCCTCGGCTACAGCGCGATTGTCACCGCTGTAATAATGATCCTTGGCGTCGTTATCTTTAATAAGACCGAAAAGAACTTTGTAGACACTGTATGAGCATAGCCATCAAAGTAGAAAAACTTTCCAAAGCCTATCAGATCGGACAGATCGGGACCGGGACGATCAGCCGCGACATCGAGCGCTGGTTTGTGACGAAGGTGATTGGTCGCGAGGATCCGTTTCTCAAGCTTGGCCAGGTCAATGACCGTACCACGAAGGGGGATACGAACGTGGTCTGGAGCCTTAAGGATATTAACCTCGAAATTGAACAGGGCGACGCAGTTGGTATCATCGGTCGCAACGGTGCGGGCAAGAGCACCCTCCTCAAGTTACTTTCCCGGGTTACGTCACCGACCACCGGCAGCATCAAGATCAGGGGCCGCGTCGCGAGCCTACTCGAGGTAGGCACCGGCTTTCACCAGGAACTCACCGGCCGCGAAAATATCTACCTCAATGGTACGATCCTTGGGATGCGAAAAAAAGAGATCGACCGTAAATTTGACGAGATCGTCGATTTCAGCGGCGTGGAACGGTATATCGATACGCCCGTAAAACGCTACTCTTCAGGCATGTCAGTACGCCTCGCGTTCGCCGTCGCCGCTCACTTAGACAGCGAAATTTTGATCGTCGACGAGGTGCTGGCAGTCGGAGATGCGGAGTTTCAAAAGAAGTGCCTGGGTAAGATGGAGGAGGTGGGACGAAAGGAGGGTCGGACCGTCCTTTTCGTGAGCCACAACATGAGTGCGGTGCAGGAACTGTGCCATACGGGCATTCAAATAGACAATGGTCAAATTGCATTTCAAGGGCCCGTCGGCGCGTGTGTAGCCAAGTATCACTCTTTTGATGGACCTGAGATACCATCCCCAGCAACCGGTTTAGATCCGGTCAGGCTTGGGATAGTAAAGATCAACGGGAGCGCCTGCCCTAAGATCCAGTCGGGAGAGGCTATGAACTTTACCCTGGATTTGAATACGCGTGATCTAAGGAACCCCAGGATATTTTTCATAATCGAGAAGGTCCATGGACAGAGCATCGTACACGAGAGTATTCAGAGTCGCGATATCGGTGCTCATACCATGAACGGTGATTATCGTTTGACGATGGATCTACCTCCGCTCTGGTTGGCACCCGGGATTTACTCGGTTTACGCCAAATTTATTATGACGGGTGCCTTAAAGTCGAAAATACACTCGGACCGGGTACTGCTGGAAATCACAGGCGATTTCGACAAGACCGGCAAGGCTCTGCTCAAGCCTGAGGCGAGATGGAGAGTGACTAGTATGACGCACCTCAAGAACATCACGGTGAACGTCTAAATTTTCGTACCTTCGAAGCCACATGGCAATGATGGATGGCTACCCACTAATTGTGATATCTATGACTCGTGGTTTGATACAAATTTTTTTTTATATCTTCGAACGGTGCGGTCTTTACGTGATGCGGTGCCGGAAAATACCGTTTGGCGTGCAGTGGTATGCCGATCGAAAGTATTTCCTCAACGGCCATGCTCTCCGAAATGTGATCGACGCCGGTGTGAATATCGGGCAAACAGCAATCGAGGTTAGTAAAGAGTTCCGCGGAAGCAAAGTAACTTGTTTTTAGCCGGTGAGATCAACGTTCGAACGATTGCTGCAAAACACCAAGGAATTGGGTAACGTCCAGTGTGTTCGTCTCAAAGCTCCCTTTCCACCTTGGATTACGCACTCCCTGATTTTGAAATTGCCGGGCAAGATTTGCCGTAGTTGACAATCGGCTACGGAATCCGGGTTACGGCTACGCTCGACGCGGCAAATAGAACATTTTCCTAGAAGGTATTTGATGAGCTTTATCGAAACAAACATCCGGCCGTTAATTAAGAATGTTAGAAAGACGGATTTGGCGTGGCGATACGTCTTAAACCTACTGCCGACGATAAAGTACATGATTAGCGGGAACGGGCGTCTCGATTCCATCGAAAGTGAAATTCTTCGAGAATTAGACGAGAACGGCATTGTAATCACGACGGTTAGTGAACTTTTTGGCGACACTTCGCAGTTTGAAGAACTGGACTCAGAGGTCAGCCGGGTCTTGCAGTTGAGGAAAGCTGAGATCGAAGAGCTTCGATCGGTGGCTAATGACGATACGGCGATCGGCAGCAAAACCTTCATTCTCGAACTTTTGGGAGGTGACGTAGTGTTTGACGAAAGGAGCATTTTTGCAAGGATAGCCTTGAACAATTCCCTTTTGAATATCGCGGATTCCTATCTTCGAATGACCTCCAAACTGCGGTATTACAATGTTTGGCAAACATTTGCTTCCAGCGGTGCGGCACGCGAATCACAGCTTTGGCACTTTGATCGCGAGGATCGGCTCATCTTGAAAGTGTTCCTTTACCTAGATGACGTTGACGAAGGCGCGGGTCCGTTTACTTACGCGCCGGGAACGCACAAAAAGGGTAGATACCGTGCGATCGAACCTGAGTATTTTGTTGAGGGCGGAGTTCGTCGGACGACGGATGAACAAATGAACGCGGTTTTCGCCGAAGATAAGTGGATCAGCGGAATAGGGAAGAAAGGAACGCTGATTTTGGCGGATACCAGAGGTTTTCACAAAGGTGGTGAGTCCAGGACAAAGGATCGGCTGATGTATACGTGTATGTATACGTCTCCTGCGTCCGAATCAAAAAGGCTCATCAATTACCCGACGGATCTGGACCTCAGTTGCCTTACCCCGAAACAGATCCGGGCCTTGCAGCATAAATGAACCCTGAAACAATAGATCTTCAGTTGGCACAACTCGAAATGCCGACGCGCGAGCCCGATGATGTCGCGGAAAAGCTAAGCGAAAGCGTCGTAGCGCGCCCAGTTCCGGGGTTGCCAGATCGAAACATACTGCTGCTCTCGACCTCGCTGTTGGTAGACCGCGTTTTTCGTTATAGCGGTCTGATCGATCGGTTGCAGCAAAACATTCAAAATAAGGTGAGCGTTGAGATCTGGAATTCATCCGCTGATGCCGAGGACGGATCGAAGCGTTCCGAGGTCACCGTGCGGCGTTTTCCCGACGTGCGACCTTTCAGAGAACTGCGGCATAATTTTCCTCGGCGTCTGAACGAGTTCGTTTGGGACTGCCGGTATCGGTTACCAAGCCGGGAAAGTATGACGAAGCATCGGAGAAACACTCAACATACACCGGCCATTCGGGCGCTAAAGATTCCTGCGAGAGTGCTTGCCGCTTTTCGTGCAGAAGTATTATTGGAGAACTTTATTGAAAGGTCCCTTTTGGCCTATCCGCGTTCTGAAGAAGCGACAAAAAGGTTCCAAACAAAACGGCCGGATGTACTCTTGTCCACCGGCCCATTCCAATTTGAACAGCCCGCCGTAGTTTCGGCGGCGAAGGCATTGGATATACCGGTGATCGCCTATATCCCATCATGGGACAATATATCGACAAAGAACCGGATGGTCTTTAAATACGATGCATACATTGTCTGGAACGAACAGTCCAAACGTGAATTGCATGAGTATTATCCTCATACTAGGAACGTGCCGGTTTATGTTGTTGGCGCCCCACAGTTTGACGTGCTAAGACAAGAGCGCTTTTTTCAAACCAAAGAAGAGTTTTGCACAGAACAGGGGCTTGATCCGAGCATGCCGATCATCGTTTATGCCATCGGTTCGCCAAACTTTCTGAATGAGCATCCGGGAGCTGAATATCTTGCAAAGCGGATCGCTGAAGGGGCGCTTGGCAAGGTGCAGATGCTAGTCCGGCCGCATCCGATACATGACAACGCAGAAATGCAGGCCCTGTTTTCGCCCTACGAGCCTTCGGTAAAACTTCAGGTTTCTAAGAATGCCGGTAAGGAACTTAACAAGAGGTCGCAGGATGAAGGGCAGGTGATCGAATGGATAAATACCTTCCGCCATGCAGATGTGCTAGTAAATCTTTCGTCGACCGTAGTGATCGATGCCGCGATCTTTGACACACCAGTGGTCAATCTCGATTTCGACCCTCAGCCTGGTCAGCCTGATCAACAGTTGATCAAGGAAATAAATCATACTTGGCCGCATTTCAAGCCCGTCGCCGAATCGGGCGGCGTAACCCTAGTAAATGACCCTCAAGAAATGGTGGATGCGGTCAACGCCTACCTTGCCAACCCGGGTCTTCACCGCGAAGAGCGACGTTGGATGGTCGAACACGTATGCGGCTATGTTGATGGCAAATGCGGCGAGCGAATGGCGGATGCAATTCTCGAAGTTGCCGCTCTTAAGACGGCTCATCACTGAAAAAGTTAGGAAAGAAGCAGATGTTTGTTTCAACGGCATCGCAGCTCCCTTAGTAAAAATGAAAAGTTCTTAACATATCGGTTGGACCATTGGTATTTACGATTGGATTGAAATTTCGGCCGTAGGACTCGTTAATTTCGGCGTTCTGATGCTGTTCGTTCGCGAAATGTCATTATATGGAATCGGAGACAAAAGCTAGGTCAGGTTATTCCGCCGAGGCAGCCGCGGATCTTTTGCGGTCACAGGGGCGGCATGTTATACGAACCGAAAGCTGCTGGTGGTACAACGTTTACGGGCAAAAGAACATTTATTACTCATTTCCGCCGCACCGTTTGGTGACACCTACTAAGGCTGAGTTAAAGGAGATTTTCAAGCAAGCGCCAAAGGCCAAGGCCCTTCGTTATCTGAGTCCATCGACGAGCGCAGGAAGTGACAGTTATTTGTGGGTATGCCGGAAACCGTACAATTTAGATAAGATCGAAGCCAAGGCGCGAAATCAGGTCCGGCAAGGGCTGCGAAATTGTCAAATAGAACCTATCAGTCTTGGTATGCTGCAGACCCTCGGGGATAAGGCAAACTCTGACTCAATGAAGCGTTTTGGAATTGAACCCAAAAGCTTGAAATTCGGTAAAGAAATGCTGGAGGCAGGTATTTACGAAGCCTGGGGAGCGTTCGTTGAAGGGAATTTGGCATCTTACATTGTAACTCTGCGAATTGAAGATTGGGTTTTCATTCAGATCCACCGCTCGGTAAATGAGTATCTTGGATCTCGCCCAAATAATGCGCTGATCTTTTCAGTACTGGAAGAATTGCTGTCCCGTCCCGAAATTTCGACTGTTAGTTATGGTTGGGAGCCACTTTTTCCTCTTGATTCGCTCGACAAGTTCAAGCTGGCGATGGGATCCAGCAGATTTCAGTGTAAACAATCCATCGTTCTTGCTCCCTGGTTGAAGCGGGCATTTCCACCGGTTATTTGCAGATCGATCGAGAAATTGTCGGACCTAAGGAAAGGCAATCGGCGACTACGGCAAATTGCAGGCGCCTGCCGGGTAATTCGAGAGAGTCATGCCTGATTTGTTTTTTGCGATTTGACACAACTCCCTTACGATATTCGAAATCTGCGGTTAATTGCTCATTGCACACTTATCAGATCAGACATGAACGACTTGTCTGTCAATGAACATACGGCTTAACCACACCGCGCAACTAAGGACGGAATGTTTTGAGATTGAGTTATTAAGGAAATTTTGGATATGAGTTTGATACAAGTTTATAGCAAACGGATACAAAAAAAGGTAGTGCGTGAAGGAGCGTACAACACACTTGTGCAGCTGCTTTTGCGATTTGAAAGTGTATATTTTGACAGGAAGCACGGAGTTGATACTCACCAAAATATTGCACTAACAGATCTGAATATTTCAACTTACTCTACTGAGCACGCGCGAGGATATCAACCTATTTATGTGCGCCATCTCACAAGAGTTCTGCAAGCGATCCAGCCAACAAACGATGATGTGTTGATCGATTTTGGGTCGGGAAAGGGCAGGGTATTGTTGATTTCTGCAGAGTATCCCTTTAAAAAGGTCGTTGGGGTCGAGTTTTCAGATAAGTTATGTGAAATTGCTGAAAAAAATGTTACAGAATTCAGCCAAAAAAATAAAGTTTGTCCTATAGAAATTCATTGTATCGACGCCGGCCAGTATGAGATCAAGAAAGAAGAAACAATATTTTTCTTTTTCAATCCTTTCGAAACGGAAATACGACAAAAAGTAATTGAAAACATCAAATCCTCTTATGCCAAGTATCCGCGAAAAATGAAGATCGTCTACATAAATCGTATTCCGCCTGAACTAGAGGCAGGTTCAACCGCTTTTGAATTGACCACGAACTCAACGCTTAACGGTCTGCCATTTCAGATTTACGAAACACAATAAGTTTTGATGAACCTCAAAGATCAAGCCGAAGAGCAGATCGATAGGAGCGGCGTTGAAACAGCTTCTCGTTTGGACATGGAGGGTGATTTTCGCAATCGTAAGACTGCCGACTCGGGCCCAACACGCGGCAAGACTCACGTTGCGATGATCATCCCTCGCGGAGAGGCGATCAGGAATTTTGTTTATAGCGATTGCCTGAATTACTTAAAAGCGGGCGCAGAGTTATCTCTACTAGCTGTATCATCCAGCCCGGATCTGGACACTCTGCTTAAGGAGAATTACGGCAGTATTTACACTCTGAACGAAGTCGACGAGGCCTGGATCGTCCGGTTTCAGCGCGACATTTTGGATATTGCACATGGGCGCCGACTTTGGTCGCGAGCAGCCCAAC
>JANOGL010000187.1:0-1829 GCA_031405985.1 Acidobacteriota bacterium
CGCCAACGATTGCGAATGTAATAACGACAGAAACAGCGAAGCCGTATAAAAGCCTTCTCTGCGTCGGCGATCTGAAAGGTGCGATCATGAATTGAGGCTATTCTCCCGCTTTTTCTGCCCAAGGTATGTGCGTTTACACACAAAAGGTCCCTATTTTTGTTAAAACGAGGTTAAATTTCTAGGCGAGGACCATGTCGTCAGCGGAATCAATCGTTGTCGGATTCGACTAGCTCGTACGGAATTCGCTGTCCGAGCATTTTTGCGGTGATAATGAGGCCGGTCCAGATGAGTAAGCTTACGGTTGATACGGCCCAGCCGATGTTGGCGATGAGATTGTCTTCAAAAAGAACGCCGATAAATGCGGCTGGAAAGGACAAAAAGGCGATTCGAAGTGCGGTCTTTTTCGAGCTTTCGACCGTGTCGAGCAGATTAACGCGGCTAATTTCCATTTCCATGTATTCCTCGTCGTCGTTCAGACGCGCGAAGTAATCGGCCTCACCCTTTGACCAGCGACGAAGCGCTGCGGTCGATGCAAGACGATTTGCGGCGGCAAAATGATGAATGACGTGAGCGATCTTGCCTTCGCGTAAGGCGAGTTCGGCAAGACCAAGAGCCGAGCGAAAGCTTTCGCCGATTCGGTCGCGAACCGTTTGGAACAGCGTTCCTGCACGCTTGAATTCGCCGATTTGAAAGTAACACTCGGCGATCCGCACCAGCAATTCGCCATCTCCTGAGCCGTGACGTTCGGATAATCTCAAAGCGGCAATAGCACGGCGTTCGAGTTTTGGCGCGCGGCTCATGCCTGCAAAAGCATGAAGGCAGCGTGCGAATTCGAATATCAGCCAGCCGTCACGCGGCTTTAAGAGCAGCGCACGGCGAAACGCCTCAAGTGCACGAGCGAGATGGCCGGTAACTCGTAATTCATTTGCAAGTTGTCGAAGGTCGTCGGCCTTATCCTCCTCTATTTCTGTGATTACGGTCCTTTGTTGAGGTGATGTCTTAACATGGCGGAATACACTTGTGAGAGCCTCTGACGACGGAATCCGGGAAAATTCGGCCTTCATCAATGTCTCTTTTGGGTCTCCGAGATGATCGCGCAGCTCGATCGAACGCGTGTCGAGCAGACTCTCATCGAGCTTGGGCAAAATTGCCTTGAGCATGTTGCGATAATCGTCGCCACTGCCTGATGCGAAAACTACGCTGAGGCCCTTGCCGCGAATGGAGGTTCGATATCGGTAATAGACGTTGCCGCCGCGACGTAACGCCCTGACTGAATGAGTTTCGACTTGCTCGATGTCCGAGACTTTCAGACGTCGGCGCGAAATATTGAGGCGCGACCAAAAGCGCGGCACGAGACCAGTGCGCTCCAAACGACGGCCGTCGAACGCGATCTTGTCGTTGAGCGCAAAGAAGGGAATGAGTATCCAGACGGCAGCAAAGACTGCGATGCCCGCGGTAGCGATTTCCAGATAAAAAAACAGTGCGGCGACAAACGTGGCGAGAAAAAGAACCGTTAAATAGGCGTGCGGCGAGACGCGAATCCAGAGATGTTCGCCGTTTTGCTCGGCGATATTGCTTTTAGTTTCGAGAGTTTCTGTTTGCTCTAAATCCTTCACTTATAAATCTAACGCAAGAAAAGAACGATTAAATGCGTAGCACCAAAATTAACTGCCGAATGGCGACGGCGGAGCCGATTCGGGAATCTCTTTGGCCTTTTCGGGATCCAGTTCTTTTACCTTTTCCTTCGCGTTCGTAGCCGTTTCGGTTAAGGGAATAGCTTTGCCGTCCGCGTCTTTCGCCTCGCTCGCCGTCTTTGCGATATTGAAATA
>JANOGL010000235.1:0-6462 GCA_031405985.1 Acidobacteriota bacterium
CCCGCGCCGCCCAATGGTACCAGCGTGCCGCCGACCGCGGCTTTGGCATCGCCCAATATCGCCTCGCGTCGATGTATGAGCGTGGCGTCGGAGTGGTTGCCGACCGCCAGCGCGCTGCAGCCTGGTATCAGCAGGCCGCCAACGCCGGCCATATCAAGGCGATGCACAATCTCGGCGTGCTAGTCGCAGCCGGAGGCACGCAAGCCGACTACATGGACGCCGCCAAGTGGTTTCACGATTTGATGACGACGGTTTCGTCGTAGATCTCGGGCACTTCCATCTCGAAAAGCCGCTTGAGCAGCTCGGGCGAAGCACGTGAGCAAATGATCTGCTGGCCTTTAAGCTCCTTAGAAACGTCAATTATAACGACGCGGGTCCGCTCGCCCTGATTCCACATCTCACCGCGGCACTGTTCTTTACGCGGCACGACGGCTTCAAGGTTGTTGCCGAGATCGACGATCATGTCACCGCGTTCGAACCGTTTGACGGTGCCGTTGATGAGTTCGCCTTTGCGTTCGACGTACTCCTCATAAACTTTTTCACGAATTGCCTCACGTACTTTTTGGACGAGAATTTGTTTTGCGGTTTGAGCGGCGATGCGTCCCAATTCCTCTGTCGGCAGCGGCAGCAAGAGCATGTCGCCGATCTCGATCTCATCACCTGCAAGTTCCTGCGCATCTTCCAACGAAAGCTCGCTGAGTGGATCTTCGACATTCTCGACAACTGTTTTTTGCGCAGAAATTTCGATCGCGCCTTCCTCGGGGTTCCAGTCGACCTGAACGCTCTCTCCCGTCTTGTCTTTGAACTGTTTGCGCGCAGCTGCCTTAACGGCGTCCTTCATCGCCTCGATGACCATGTTGCGGTCGAGGCCCTGCTCGTTGCACAAAATATCGATGCTCTGTCCGATGGATGATGTCATAACTTCACTACACTCTACCGTTTACACATAAATTTAATTACGGCCGTCTGCCGCCAAATTCCTTTGAAAGATCGATCTTCAAGTTCGCCTTTTCAACTTCAGAATAAACAAACTTCACTTCGCCAACCGTGCGATCGTCGAATGTGATCGTGTCGCCTTCGACTCCGGTGATCGCGCCGACAAATACCTTTTGTCCGTCAATCTCGCGTTTCAATTTCACCTTCGCTAACTGTCCGGTGAATTTCACAAAATCCGCAAGCGAATAAAGTTGCCGCTCAATACCCGGTGACGATACTTCAAGCACATACTTCGACGGAATAAAATCCTCAGCGTCAAGCACGGCCTCGATTTTTTGGGAAACTGTCGAACAATCTTCCAGCGTCACGCCGCCCGCTTTGTCAATATAAACGCGAAACACCTGATCGCGTTTCACGCCTGCGATCTCGACGTGGACAAGCTCGATGTCGCTGTCTTTCACAGCCTGCGAGGCAATTTCCTTGACACGTGTCGCGTTATATCGCACTTCCATTTCAAAACCCCACTGAACCAGCCGGACAAAATAAAAAGTGGGTGCGAAACCCACTCTTACGTGTTCCAGCTCTTATCAGCAAGCGATAATACTAGCGGAATTCACAGCACATTGCAAGCGTTATTCGCACGAAGTGATCGCGTTAAAAGCTGAGCGAATAGCGAGTCGATGAAGTGTTAGATTTTCGAGCAGGGCGGCCGGTGACGGCAGATTCATGCGTTTTGCAATCTGTGCGAGAAGGGCGTGATTACCCTGTGAAAGGCGTGTCGAACGGCCGGCGATAAGGCGGATGTTGTGATCGAGAGTCGATAGAAATTCGTGGCCGTCGGCTAAAGAGTGGAGAGTCGAGAGTGAAGAGCCGAGAGTCGAGGATTTTTTAATTGAAGCCGCAATTTTGTCGAGCATGAAACGAGATGAACGGTCTTCGTTGCCGTCAGGAACATTGTCACGCAGCTGCAAATACCGCATCGCAAAATAAATATCGAGCAAACCGCCGGCACCATACTTAATGTCGATCTCGCCGACGCGAAGCCCACGCGTCCGTTGTTGTTCGAGAGCGAGTCGAACGCGGCAAGTTTCGGCTGCGAGTTTAGACGGATCGAGATTTGACGCGCGCTCGTGAATAATGCCTCGGGTTTCGCCTTCGATCTTATTCGCGAGTTTTCGATTGCCGCCGGCGGCCCGCAGCTTCACAAATGCGAGAAACTCCCATGCAACTGCGGTACCGCGCATGTAGTCGAGAAACGCGTTAGACGAGATACACGTCAACCCCTTCGAGCCGTACGGCCGCAGCCGCAGATCGACGCGATACAGGCTGCCATCGCGCGTCATCGACGACAACGCCGTGACAAATAATTCGACGGAGCGACCATGGTTCCGAGTGCGCGATTCATCGCGGTCCTTGTACACAAATAACAAGTCAAGGTCACTGTCATAATCGACGCCGCGCCCGCCTAGCTTACCGAGGGCGAGTATCGCGATGTCGTCAACCGCAATTTCTAGACTTACGGCTTTGAGCGCGGCTTCGATGCTTGCTTCGGCCAGTTCGGTCTGTAGCCGTTTCGTTTCGGTGATCGTGACCTTCTCATAGATATCCGCGACAACGATTTCGATCAACAATCGATGCCAGGTTTGGCGCATCGCGGCTATTGCGGCGCGAAACGAATCGCAGCGATCAACTACCGCGTTCATTTCGGTTGCGTAATCACGTTGAAGGATCGAGTGGTCCGGCACCGTCAAGTGCGACGCCAGCTGCGGATTTGCCGCGATCACGGCGGCGAAGTGCGGAGATGTTTCGATTACTCGTTCGAGGACTTTTGCCGGAGAGCCTGATTTGTCGAATGTCACGTCGCTCTTTGCGATCGATGCCAGAACGTGTTCGCGGATTCGCTCGCGGGCGTCGTGAGTGACATCAACATCTAGTTCGGCATCGCGATTGAATTCGACAGTCTCTTCACCAAATACACGCTCAAAAACCCTTTGGACAAACTTTGTGTGACGTATCAAGCCTTCGTCAAAATCGCCTCTTCCTGCGAACCCGACGCGGGCGCCGATCAATGATCTTTTTGCTTTATCGTCCGTCAGCGTGTGAGTTTGCAATCCATTCTCCATTTGCAAAATGTGTTCGGTGCGACGCAAGAATTCGTACGCGGCTGAGAGTCCGGTCAATTCCGCTTGACTCAAATGCTGTCGATCGGCGAGCCGCGACAAACTGACGAGCGTGTGCGGATAACGCAGCCAGCGATCCGCGCCGCCGTAAGCGAGCTGCAAGGCCTGGGCTATGAATTCGATCTCGCGTATGCCTCCGCGTCCAAGCTTGACGTTATAACCGCGTCCCGTGGCTTGCTTTTTATCGATCTGTTCTTTCGAACGACGCACGTTTGCGAGCGCTGACTCGACAGACTCGTTTTTTGAAAAGACTAGTTCCGCAACGCTGTCGAAGAATTTTCGAAACAGCGATACGTCACCCGCGCAGCCGCGTGAACGGATCATGACCTGACGTTCCCAGGGCCGGGCTTCAGTTTTGTAATAACGAATCATGTCGTGAAGCGACAACGCGAGCGGACCCAAACGCCCGTGCGGACGTAGTCGGAGATCGACGCGGTACGCGGCGCCCTCGCCAGTTTGTTCGCCCGTGAGCTTTGCGATCTGCTCGGCGAGTTTAATAAAGTATTCGCGATTAGTAGTCGCACCGCGGGTGCCGCCCGCGGTTTCGCCTTCGTCAGAGTAGATGAAGACGAGGTCGATGTCCGACGAATAATTTAGTTCGCGTGAGCCGAGCTTGCCGAGCGCGGCAATGCAAAATTCTGCTGGTGCTTTGCGGCCCTTGTTATCGATGACTTGCGGCCTTCCGTAGCGATTTTCCATCTCGCGGCGTGCGTGGTCGAGCGCTGAGGTGAGAATCGCGTCGGCGAGATTCGATATCTCTTCAGTGATTTCGGGCACGGTCGCGAGGCGACGAATGTCGCGAAGAAAAATACGCAAAAGCTCGCGGCGCCGAAATCGCGCGTAGAGAACTTGCAGGTCGGTCGTCGAATTTGTGAGCGAAAATTGGGCGAGCGATTCGAGTAACTCATCGGTGACGCGCACGCCCGACTCTTTTCGCTTGCGCGCGAGCCAAGACAGATATTCGGGATGTTGCAGCATCGTCACGGCGAGCAGCGGGCTAAACGACGCCAGCGTCAACACGTCGGACAACACCGCCGGCTGACTCACGAGCTTCGTTGCGTGCGACGGGTGGTTTTCGCGAAGGGCGTCGATGAAGCGACGCGCGGCGTCTGCGTCCGGCAGTTCGCTGAAAAGTTTTTTGTCTATCTCCATCTCTTAAAACGCTGCGGATCAAGGCTGTATTTTTTTATCTTGTAACCGAGAATCCGCTCAGTCGAATCGAGCATTCGCGCAGCTTTTGCTACATTGCCCCGCGTCGATTTCAGCGCGTCCTGAATCAAATCACGCTCAAAGGCGGCGACAGCCGAGTCTAGGGTCAAACGCGTTTCTGTGCCTGTAACTTCGGCAGTTTGCAGCGTCGGCGGCAAGTGATGACCGTGAATTACGTTCGAGTCGCACTCGGTGACGGCGTGCTCGATCACATTCTCGAGCTCGCGCACATTGCCCGGAAAATGATACGCGACTAGAATGTCGATTGCAGGCGTCGAGATGCGCAAAATATTTTTTTTGTGTTCGGCGGCGTACTTTTCAAGAAAGTGTTCAGCGAGGAGTAAGATGTCCGATTTACGCTCGCTGAGAGGCGGCAAAAAGATCGTGAACGAGTTTAGCTTTTGGAACAGCTCGGCGATAAATTCGTCAGTCGCAACCATCGATTCAAGGTCTTTACGAGTGGCAGCGATCAGACGGACGTTTGTGCTCGCGTCCTTAAGTACATCGCAAAGCCGAGATTGGGTTTGCTTTGACAATTCACCAATCTCATCTATAAAGATCGTGCCGCCATCTGCAGTTGCAAAGCTGTTTTTTTTGCGGTCGGTGCTGCCGCCGCCAAAAAGTTCGCTATCGATCACGCCCGACGGCGCCGACGCGCAAACTATTTTTACAAATTTTCGCTTCGACCGGAGACTGTTGTAGTGGATCGATGTCGCGATCATCTCCTTGCCAGTGCCGCTTTGACCGCGAAGCAGAACTGCATTATTCGAACGCGCGATCTGCCGTACGCGATCAAAAACTTGACGCATGGGGCTCGAGTTGCCGATCAACTTACGAAAATCGTATTTTTGTTTTACCTCATTTTGGAGCTTTGAGTTTTCTTCGGCGATGCGTCGGCTCTCATCAACCAGAGTTTGTTCGACGCGAATAGTCTGCGCGATCATTGCGGAGATCGGCAGCAACAATCTTACAATGCGGTTTTCGTCTGTCACGGAATCTCTCTCAAAGCCTGCGGCCAAAAATCCGACAACCGAGCTTTCGATAACTATCGGCGTCGCGACGAGCATACCGGTTCCCGTCGCGAAGCCAAGAAAATTCAGAATATGGTCGTTTGCCAGATCATCGATCACGAGCGGTTTTGATAGCTCCAAAATTTGCCACAAGCTGCTTTTCGACAAACGTGTTTCAAGACGACGAAAGTCCGCTGCCTGCAGCCCACATGCCGCGATCATGTCCGCAATACCGCTGTCGACCGATCTTCGAGCGACAAAAACAAAATGGGATGGAAGGTCCTGCGAAATGTGCCGAATTGCTTGGCCGCAGCTTTCACGCAGAGTTCCACCGCTCGCAAAAGTAGTTGCTACGCGCGTTATGATCTCAAAATGGTCTACCCTCATTTCTTACGAAATTGTAGGATAGTTAGCCACGAATTCACGAATGCAGGCGACAGATTAGCGATTCGCGATTATTTGGCCGCTTGATTCGTGCATTCGTGGCATCTTGCTTTTTGTTAAGATTTCAACGTGGAGAAACGAGTTGAGATCACTGTCCCAAATGTCGCGGCAAAGATGCGGCTCGAGGATTTTTTGCTAGATCATTTCAGCAGTTTAAGTAAGATGTATCTGCGTGACCTCGTGAAATGCGCTCGGTGCGAAGTGAACGGCCGCCATGAAAACATAGGTTACAGGGTGCGTCCAAGCGATTTTGTTGAAATCACGGTGGATCATTCGCGGGGAACTGCGATGCGACCGGAGAAGATCTTGCTAGATATCGTCCACGAGGACAACGACATTATTGTTGTAAACAAGAGAGCGGACATGCTTGCTCATCCGTCGCATCGCGAAAACAGTGGAACGCTGCTAAACGGACTTGTTTATCATTTGAATCGGAACGGCTCGCGTGTCATTCGTCCCGGGCTGATTCATCGACTCGACAAGCAGACGTCCGGCTTGATGGTCGTTGCGAAAGACGCGCGTTCTCACAGAATTTTGTCGGGACATTTTATGAAGAAGCGCGTCGAGAAGCGTTATCTCGCATTGGTCGAGGGAATTGTAAAACCTGACGACGGCACGATCGACGCGCCGATCGGCCGTTATGACGAGCTAAAACATTGGAGCGTGAAATCTGACGGTAAACA
>JANOGL010000253.1:0-6538 GCA_031405985.1 Acidobacteriota bacterium
TGATGATCGCGTTCTTGCTGGTCGCGGGCTTTATGCTCTATTTTTTTCGCGATCCGAAGCGGAACGTGCCCGACGACGCCGGACTGATCGTGTCAGCAGCCGATGGACGCGTCACGCGGATCGAGAACGGGGTTGATTACAAGCTCGTGAGTGTGTTTCTATCGCCGCTCGACGTTCACGTAAACCGCTCGCCGATCAGCGGCAAAATCACCGAGATCGAATATACAAAAGGCAAGAAGATGCCCGCGACCAGCGACGAAGCAAGTCTTTTCAACGAGCGCAACTCGTTGCGTATCGAGGGCGAGAATATCACCGTCACGGTCACGCAGATCGCCGGCATCCTCGCACGCCGAATTGTCTGCTGGGCAAAGACGGGCGATAATCTTCGACGAGGTCAAAAGTTCGGACTAATTAAGTTCGGCTCGCGCACCGACATCCGCATGCCACTAAACGTCGAGATAATGGTAAAGATCGGGATGCGGGTTCGCGGCGGCGAAACGATCATTGCTAAGGCGATTCCAAGTGAAAAGGTTTAAATGTGAAAAAGCTGGGATCACATGAATTCAATTTCAAAATCCGAGTATTAACTTTTTTCCTTTTCCACCTTTTCACATTTTCACTTTTATGAGCGAACGCGAAATAAAACCACCGCACAGAGGTCTAAAGAAAGGCTTGTATGTGATACCGACGCTGTTCACAGCGGCGAATGTCGCGATGGGCTTTTGGGCGGTGCTGTCGTCGATTCGCGGCTTTCAAGCGATCTCGGTAAATCCCGAGGCGGCCGCACACTACTTCAATCAGGGCGCGATCGCCATCGGGCTGGCAATTTTTTTCGACACGATGGACGGCCGCATCGCACGCGCGACTCGCACTGCAACAGAGATCGGTGTGCAGTTCGATTCGCTCGCCGATGTGCTGACGTTCGGCATCGCGCCGACGGCGCTGTTATTCGGCTGGGCGATCGCACCGACATTTACCGAAAATACATTCGGCTATGGCCTCGGAATCTTTTTGCTGTTTGCTTATCTGATGTGCGGCGCGTTTAGACTCGCGAGATTTAATCTACAAGCGACGCGGCCGCAGAAACTTATCGAGGGCGCCACCAAAGTCGATAAAAAAGCATTCGTTGGCCTGCCGATCCCGCCCGCGGGCGGTTTGATCGCGGCGATCGTGCATTTCGCGCCGCAACCACTCAGCTTTTACGGCGACAGGGCCGCGCATTATTACTCGTATGCGTTGATGGCTCTCGTTGCGACGCTTTCGATATTGATGGTCAGCACGATTCGCTACACGAGCGCAAAATCAAAAGCAGATGGCCGTCGAAGTTTCTTCACAGTGCTGGGAATCACGGCGATCGCCGCTCTGACATGGTTCTACTCACAATACATGCTGCTGATTCTGGCGACGGCTTATGTCGCACACGGCATCGTGTGGTGGATGCTGCGTTCTCTGTTCGCTAGGACTAAAAAAGAAAATTAATCGCTGCTGCGTTCATGGATCGCGGTCACGTTTCTCGAACGCCTTATACGTCTTGGCTTTACATCATCAAAATCGCGGATGTCATCCTTGTATTCACGCGCGCTCGAGACAAGCATTGCCAGCAGCGTGATAAACATAACCGCGACCGCGGTGATATGCAAAACAAAATCAAATGCACTGTGAACAAGAACGCCGAAACAGCCGGCAAACGCGCCGACGGCAATCCCCTTTCGAAAAGTGTTATCAATGCGACTGCCTTCAAATCCCTGACGAAAGAACGCGAACAAAAATACTCCGCCGAGAATTAAGCCGACGAATCCTGCGTCAGCGAGAACCTGTAGATAATCGTTGTGAGCCTGTTCGACGCGCTGATAGCCGCCCAGTGTGTCGAACTGTGAATAGACTTGCGGAAACGCGCCGAGACCCGCGCCGAACGGCATGTTGTCCACGATGACTTTCATCGTGACGCCCCACATATGAAATCGGGTCGTCGTTTCGGGCGGAGCATCGATCTCTTTTGCAGTTTCGGTAATGCGCGAAAGCGACGTTTCGCCGCCAACAAAAATTGCCCCGCCAATGCCACCGCCGATCAACAACAAAGACAACGCAGCTTTTAATACAAAATTCTTTTTTCCTTTTGCACGTGTCGTGATTATGAGGAGAAAAATTATCTCGGTAAAAATTGCAACGAGACCACCGCGGGAATTGCATAGCAACAGCGACGTTGCCATCAATGCTATCGCAATAAAGTAAAGCAGTCTCTTGTCGCGGGCAACCGCACCGGTAAACAAAAGCCCGAGCGGAACGCTCATGAGCATCACGATAACTGCCGCAAAATCATTGCGATTCACAAACGAGCCGAATGGCATCGCCTGCGGTTTGTAAATGCCATAGATCACTTCGGGGCTGAGGACCGATTGCAGAATCGCATAGAACGCATATGCAAATCCAAAGATCGTTAGCACCGTCGCCAGCCGACGAAGTCGCGACGCGCTTTCGATAAAAACAAGCGCCGCCGCGAAAAAAACACACAACACAAGAATGTGGAGCGCCGTTACCTTCGTTGTAAACGGGTCGGCGGAGATTGTTCGCGGAATTGACTCTATACCTGACGCATCTGCGTAACTGCCGAACGGAATCACCTGAATCAGGGCGTAGAGGCCGAACAAAACAAGTGGAACCTGCAGAAGGTGCCGGCTGAAGCGAAAAGTTTTACTCGCAATGCAATCCGCCGTCCAAAGCAAAGCAAGGCAGGCGACGACCACGTAAAAAACGATGATGATCCGCGGGTGAACGGTGCCGTAGGCCAACGTCGTAAAGACAACGAGCGAGCAGATCAGAAAGAATGCAATTTTATTTAGCCGCGTCATTTTTGGAGCTCGAAATCGTCGTACCAAAACGTTCCCGTCATCGGACAGTCTTCGCCGCAGAATGCGCGAATCGTCCTAACGATCACAGCGTTACAATTGTCCGGCGTTGTAAAATCTAGCGTGATCTCTTGCCAGTCATTCGAGCCTGTCGCAAACGCCTGCGACCTCGCGATTGGCTTATTGTCATTCGCGTTTATGATATCGAGCATCGGCGTGCCGATACTTTTCAAATTCTCCGTGCGCATCCAAAAACGCAGTCTGTATTTTTTTTTCGGTCGAACGACAACAATTTGAGACAAATTATTAAGCTCGGGACGGTTAAATCCGCGGAACGCGACTCTCAGGCTCCGATTGCCCGCATGTTTTACATTTTGATCTAACGCAATTTCTAGCTTCGGAATGTTGCGTGTGATCTGCCACGTAAATCGCGACTTGCTTTCGCCGTTAAGGATTTTTTCAAACGAGGCGTTTGTTATCGCCTCGGGCTGCGTTTCTTCGTCGATGCCAAGTTGCTTTTCAAACTCAAGAGCTTGTGCAAAATAGCCTTGCTCAAAAACTCCCTGCGACATGACTTTTAGAAAAGATGCGTTCTCAGCCTTTTCGTCGTCGCTGAGTAAGTTCCAGTTTCTGAGCGCGTCTTCGGCCCGCCCGCGTGATGCAAAAAAATATGCCAGTTGGGTTCGGCTTTGCGAGTTATCAGCCGCAATCTTTTCGAGCTGCGACGCATCCTTGCCAAAATAATCCCACGCCAGCGAAAACACTTGATCGCGGTAAAATCCGTTACCTGTCGCCGCGATTTTCAGTTGCGAAAACGCCTCGTCAATGCGTTCCTGCCGCATCAAAAAGTTACCATAGGCCCACCGGACAATTGCATAGGAAGGAGCTAGATCGACGGCGCGTTTAAATTCGTCTTCGGCTCGACTAAATTGCTCATCCTGCGACAAGGCACGCGCAAATTCGATACGCCACCGAAAATCATTCGGAGCCAGACGAACTGTTTCTTCAGCGATCTCGACCGCCTTTCGTGTATCTGTTGACGTCGAATCTTCGCCAAACAAAGCTCGAAATTTACTCGCCTGCGGATTGGACGGCGCCCAGCGAAGCGCGAGATCAGCGATCTGGACGGCGTTCGGGTCATCACGTCTCGTGATCGCAGAAAACAATTCGCTAAGCTGCCAACGAATCGCAAACCACGAAAAGACGATTGTCAAAATAACTACGACCGCCAAAGTCAATTTGGCTTTTACGGTGTTAATCGGCTGGATCGTGAGATCGTACATTTTATTCGTTAAAAAAATCTGCGATCGTCTGTGCGACAAGTTCCATTTGCTCGCGTTTGAGTTCGGGGAATATCGGCAACGCTAACGTTTCGTTCGCGGCCTTTTCCGACTCAGGCAGATCGCCCGCTTTGTAACCAAGATAGGCAAAACACTCTTGCAAATGCAGCGGCACCGGATAATAAATGTCGGTGCCGACGCCGTGTTGCGTCAAATATTCGCGCAACTCGTCGCGCCGATTCGCGACGCGAATGACGTATTGATTGTAAATATGTTTTGCGTTGTCACGTTCGGTGGGCGGCACAATCTGTTCGGTCAGCCCGTGGGTTTCAAAAAGTTCTTTGTAGGTCGCGGCATTTTGACGACGGCGTTCTGTCCAATCATCGAGGTGCGGGAGCTTGACGCGCAGCACCGCGCCTTGAAAACCATCGAGCCGCGAATTTAGACCGACGTACTTATGAAAGTACTTTTCTTCCGCCCCGTGAACGCGCAGCGCCCGCAACTTCGCATCGAGCGCATCGTTGTTTGTCGTCAGAAAACCGCCGTCGCCCATGCCGCCGAGATTTTTCGAAGGATAAAAACTGAAACAGCCAATCGCCCCGAGTGCACCTGCGCGAACATGGTTCTCGTCGGCACCGATTGCTTGCGCAGCATCTTCGACGACCGCTATTCCGTGTTTCGCGGCAATTGCGTTTATCGCTGCCATGTCGGCACAGTGGCCGTAAAGATGCACCGGCTCGATCGCTTTCGTACGCGAAGATACTTTCGCCTCAATTTGCGCGGGGTCAATGTTGTAAGTGTCCGGCTCGATATCGACAAACACTGGCGTTGCTCCGAGCCGCGTGATCGAGCTGACGGTCGCAAAAAAGCTGTACGGCGTCGTTATGACTTCATCGCCGGGGCCAACATCAAGCGCCATCAATGCGAGCAAGATCGCATCGCTGCCCGACGCGCATGCCACGGCGTGTTCGACGCTGCAATATTCAGCAAGCTCATTCTCTAACGCGGCAACTTCGCTACCGAGAATAAAACCGTTCGTATCTAGCACGCGACCGAGAGCTGCCTCGATGTCAGGCCTCAACGCATCATTCTGTTCTTTAAGGTCTAAAAGCGGAACGTTCATCTTTATCGTAATCAATTTACAATTAACAATTTACAATTAACAATTGGTATTGAAAAATGGCCACCGACAAAAAGAAACATACCGCTGAGGTAATTAAGCGTTTAAGAAAGGCGTATCCCGACGCTCATTGTGCGCTTGTTCACACATCGCCGTTTGAGCTTTTGATCGCGACAATTCTCTCGGCGCAGTGCACGGACGCCCGCGTCAATATCGTCACGACCGATCTGTTTCGCAAGTATCGCGGCCCGGCGGATTATCTAAAAGTAACACAGCGAGAGTTAGAAAAAGATATTCACTCGACAGGTTTCTTTCGCAACAAAGCGAAGAATATTCAGGCGGCGTGCAAACGCATTATCGAAGAATATGGCGGTGAAGTGCCGCAAACGATGGATGATCTGCTCACACTCGGTGGTGTGGCCCGAAAGACGGCAAACGTCGTGCTCGGTAATGCTTTTGGTATCGCGAGCGGTGTCGTCGTCGATACACACGTCTCGCGCATCTCGCAACTACTCGGCCTCACAAAAAATAAAACGCCCGAGAAGATCGAGCGCGATTTACAAGAATTGATCCCAAAAAAAGATTGGGTGATGTTCCCGCACTGGATGATCTATCACGGACGCGCGGTCTGCATCGCCCGCCGCCCGAAGTGCAGCGAATGTGTCCTCGCCGACATCTGCCCTTCCAACACAATTAGCCACGAATAACACGAATGACACTAATAAGTTGGTTTCTTATTCGTGCGATTCGTGAAATTCGTGGCTAAATTTTCTTACGGTCGCGGCGTCGGACTTGGCGTCGGCGTTGGCTGTGGCGTTGGCAGCGGCGGCAATTCGCTTGCGCTAAAGCGCGGCAGAAGGTCGTCACGCATTACTAACGCATAAACCGCCGCGGCGATAATGATCGCAGACTTTTTGACGTCGTCCTCGATGATGCGTTCGTAAGTGTCGAGGTTTGTGTGCCAGGTGTGAGTGCCGTATTCGATCGGGTCCTGCGCGACGCCGATACCCGGCAGGCCTGCCTGGTTGAACGAGGTGTGATCGCTGCCGCCGAGTCCACGACTGCGAGAGCTGATGACGCCGACAAAGCCGTAATCTTCGAACGATCTCAACGCTTCGCGAAGAATGGTCGCGGTTTCAGACGGTCCGAATACGCTCATCCCGCGAGCTCGGCCCGTGCCGCTGTCGATATTAAAATACCCGCCAAACTTGCTGTAATTCGCAGTCGGATTCTCGGCCGTGCCGAAGTGCCGTTTGACGTACGCCTGCGAGCCGAGAAGCCCTTGTTCCTCA
>JANOGL010000266.1:0-21178 GCA_031405985.1 Acidobacteriota bacterium
CGGTCGGTGAAGCCGTGCACGATCGACGGCGAGAGGGCGGAGAGAACGGCGGCGCGCTCCAGCATCGGGGCCTACATCGCACGCCGCAGCGCTCCGAGCAAAGCCATGAGCTCGGGGGGCAGCGGCGCAGTCCAGCGCACGAGCTGACCACGTGGGTGTACGAGCTCGAGCAGATCTGCGTGCAACGCATGTCGCGATAGGCCCTGCACGGCCGCCTGCACCGTCGCCTCACCCGGTTCAGGCGATCATCAAGGAGCTACGCGGCGAAAAGATCGACATTATCGAGTGGTCGGATGAGCCGTCGGTCTTTGCGGCCAACGCTCTTTCGCCGGCTAAAGTCTCGCAGGTACGAATCACCGACATCGATGGTCGCCTGATGGAAGTCATCGTTGGCGAAGATCAGCTTAGTCTTGCAATTGGTAAAAAAGGACAGAACGTCAGGCTTGCAACGCGCCTTGTCGGTTGGGAAATTAAAATAGTCAGCGAAGAATTGCTCAAACAAGAGATCGCCAAGCAGATGGGCAAGATGATGGCGTCCGGCGAGGCCGTGCCGATCACCGCTCTCGAGGGCGTTACAACATCACAAGCTGAAATTCTCAGCGAAAAAGGCGTAACGGACGTTGAGTCGCTTGCCGCGATGTCGGTTGACAACCTCGTCGATTTTCTCGATGTCAGCATGGACGAGGCCGAGTCGATTCGTTCATCAGCAAACTCGATTGTAGAAGCAAAGAATGCGACGATCGGCGGCGATGAAGCGGAAGAAAGCATTGAGGAAGCCGTAAGCGATAAGGCGACAGAAGTCACTGAAGTTGAAGCTGAAGCTGAAGCTGAAACTGAAGCTGAAACTGAAGTTGAAGCTGAGGTTTTATCGGAAAGCGAAGCGAGCGAGGAAACCGAGCCGGCAGAAAAGTCAGAGGAAGAGTCCACGGCGATTGAGGACGAAAAAGCTGATGATTCAGCAGACGAGGAGAAGTGAAGTTTAGAGAATCCTAAATTCTCACTTTTCACGTCTCAATTTATCTTATGGCAGTTGGAAAGAGCATCAGAGTTTACGACCTGGCACGCGAAGTCAAACAGGACACAAAGCGTGTGATGGAAGATCTGCGTCGCGAGGGTGCAGATGTCAGCGTGCCGTCCAATTCCGTTAGCCATGATCTCGCGGAGAAAGTTCGCAGTAAATATTTTCCAAAAACTGAGGTGGCTCCAAGACGAGGCATCAAGGTAATTAAAAAAGCTGCTCAACCAGCTGAGGAAACTCCGGTTGAGATCGAAGAGCCAACGGAAATCGAACAACCAGAGATCGTCGCAGAGCTACAGCCTGTCGAAGAAGTCCCGGCGGTTCAAGAAGACGAGGTCGTTACTCAACAGGTCAAAAAACTAGCCAAGAAAGTCTCTACGAAAACTGTCGAAGCTGAAGAAAAGCCGAAAACTAGAACTGTTAAAGCCAAACCGGTCGATAAAGAACCGTCTGTTGAGGTTGAACAACCGGCCGAAGACATCGTCTCGGAACCATTAAAAAAGATAGAAGCTCCGGCCGCGGGCAAGTCCGGTAACGTCGTTAAAACTCTTAAGCTTACGCCAGATGCACTAAAGCAAGGCATTAAGGTTGGTGACCGACTTGTTCAGCAGACGCCAACCAAAACCGGACGATTAGCAGAGACAAGGCTCAAAGGAACACCGGGCGAAACTGCGGCCCCCCAACTTACATACACGCCTCCGGCGGACAATCGCCGTCGTCCGGGACGTTCAGGCGGACGAAAAGCACGGCCGATCGACGACAAGACAGGCAGATTCGCCGAACGCGATCTCGATGCGCCGCAAAAACGTTCGATTGAGGAACGCATCCTCGATCAGGTCGGCGAGATCGATAACGCAAATCTCAGAACCGTCCGTCTGACCGATGGAGCGACGGTTCGAGAGTTTGCCGAAGCTCTAAACATCACGCCGCGGGACATTGTTCAACTGCTTATCAAGCGGGGCGTTTTCGCAACCCTGAATCAGCCGATCGGCGAAAAAATGGCGATAGAAATGGCGTTCGATTACGGATTCGACCTCAGCTTTGTGCCGTTCGAGGAAATGGTCATCGAGGAAGAGTTCGAAGAGTTGATAGCCGCCGATGCCGACGACGCAGAGGTGCCGCGCGCTCCGGTCGTGACCGTCATGGGCCACGTCGATCACGGCAAAACTTCTCTGCTCGACGCGATTCGTTCCGAGAAGGTTGCCGAAGGTGAAGCCGGTGGCATCACGCAGCACATCGGAGCCTACAGCGTTATGGTGCCGAATGCGGACAAGCCGGGCGAAGATCGCCGCGTCGTTTTCCTCGACACACCGGGCCACGAAGCGTTCACGATGATGCGTGCTCGCGGAGCCAAAGCGACAGACATCGTTATCCTCGTTGTCGCAGCTGACGATGGCGTCATGCCGCAAACTATCGAAGCCGTCGATCATTCGAAGGCGGCCGGAGTTCCAATGATCGTTGCGATCAACAAGATAGATAAGCCCGGAGCCAATGTCGATAAGGTCAAACAGGGCCTCGCCGGTCTCGGCTTGCAGCCGACAGATTGGGGCGGTGATATTGAGATGGTTCCCGTGTCAGCCAAAAAACACGAAAACCTCGACACTCTACTGGAAACAGTTTTGCTTCAAGCCGATATTTTAGAGTTAAAGGCGAGTCCGACGCGTCGAGCTTCCGGCGTCGTGCTCGAAGCAAAACTCGACAAGGGCCGTGGCGCCGTTGCGACCGCGCTTGTGCAGCAAGGCACCTTGAGGGTAGGCGATCCGTTTATCGTCGGACAATTTTCGGGCAAGGTTCGCGCGATGATCTCGGATCGCGGTGAATCCGTGACCGAAGCCTCGCCTGCGACGCCGGTCGAGATTCTCGGTCTCCAGGGCGTGCCGCAAGCCGGTGATACCTTCCAGGTTGTTGCAGACGTCGAACGCGCGCAGGATATTGCGCAGCAGCGACAAATGCACGCGCGGCAGGCGGCGATGCTCAAGACCACTAAACGCGGCATCGAATCGCTCGGCCAGGCTGAGATCAAAGAGCTGCTCGTCGTTCTCAAGGCCGACGTGCAAGGGTCAGTCGAGGTGCTGCGTTCGACGCTCGAAAAACTTTCGACCGAGAAGGTCAAGGTTCGCGTCATACGCGCTGGCGTCGGTGCAATCAACGAGTCGGACGTTCTGCTCGCATCGGCGACACAAACCGAAGAGACTGGCACGGCCGTCGTCATCATCGGCTTTAACGTTCGGCCCGAAGCTCGCGCCGCTGACGTCGCTCGACAGGAAGAAGTTGATATTCGCCTGCACTCGATCATTTACAAGGTCGAAGAAGAGATCAAGGCCGCGATGATCGGTATGCTCGACGCGATCGAGAAAGAAGCGATCCTTGGCAAAGTTGTCGTGCAAGAGACGTTCAAAGTTTCGCGCATCGGGACGATCGCGGGCTGCCGCGTTATCGACGGCGTTATTCGCCGTCAGGCGAAAGCGCGTCTTATCCGTGACGGCGTCGTCATTTGGGATGGTGATATCGCCACGCTCAAGCGATTTAAGGACGATGTCAGTGAGGTCAAGAACGGCTTCGAATGCGGCATCAGCCTCGTCAACTTTAATGACATTAAGGTTAACGACGAGATCGAGGCGTTTGTGATCGAGAAGATCGCGGCGACGGAGCTTTAAGAATGGAGAATTGAGAATGGAAAGTTGAGAATTTAAGACAACTTTTTTGCATTCTCAATTTTCGAACCTCAACTGGTTTATGCGTCGGCCTGAGCATTTAGCCGAAAGTTTGAAAGTAGAGATCGCCGAGATCGTCGGCTTTGAGCTTGACGATCCTCGACTCGAAACGGTAACGGTCACCGATGTCGAAGTTGCATCGGATAACAGAGACGCCAAGGTCTATGTGCTCATTAGAGGCTCGGAAGACGAGATCGAGGCGGCGTTGAAAGCTCTGCAACACGCGGCGACTTTCGTTCGCCAGCAAGTTGCATTGAATTTGAGTCGTCATCATGCGCCTCATTTATATTTCGTTCGTGACACGGCCGAGGAAAACGCCTCGCGTGTCGGCGAGATCCTTGAAGAATTAACTCTCAAGGGTGAAATTGAAAAGGAAGGAAACAGTGACAAGTAACAGGTGACAAGTGACAGGTTAAGGAATGCTCCTTAGCCTTGTCACTCGTCACTCGTTACTTGTCACTTGCTAACAAGTGTTAAGTCAAGTAGTCGAATTAATTGAAAACAAGGATGATTTCGCCATCACCACGCATATCAAGCCCGATGGCGACGGCGTAGGTTCATCGCTGGGGTTGTTTTGGCTTTTGCGTTCGCTTGGCAAAAACGCCGATGTGATCGTTAATGGCGATGTGCCGCCGGCCTACATGAGTCTTCCCGGAGCCGACGAGATACGCGACGTAAGCAGCGTCAACGGCAGATACGACGCGGTATTTGTGATCGAATGCTCAGATTTGACGCGGCCGGGCATCGAAGGTCTGGACAAACAGTTCACGATCAACATCGATCACCACGCAACGAGCGAACACTTTGGAACGATCAACTGGATCGACTCGACAGCATCGGCCGTCGGCGAGATGATCTACAATCTCTGTAAAGCTATCGGCGGTAAGATCACGAGCGAGATCGCTGAATGCGTTTACATGGCGCTCGTTACCGACACCGGCTCGTTTCACTTTCCGAATACATCGGACCGCACACTCAAAGTTGCATCAGAACTTATCAAGGCCGGTGCTCAGCCTGCGAAGATCGGCGAGGCTGTTTATCACAACTACCCGTGGTCGAGAATTGAATTAATGCGACGAGTGCTCGACACCGTTCGTCGTGACGAAACCGGACGCATCGCAATGATGCGGCAAACGCTCGCGATGCATAAGATTGCAGACGCGGTCGATGGCGATAACAACGGCTTTGTAAATATCCCGCTCGCCGCACGCGAGGTCGTTGCCGTCGTTTACATGCGTGAGGTCGGCCCGAATATATACCGCGCCAGCCTTCGCTCAAAAGGCAACATCAACGTCGCAAAAGTCGCCGAAACATTCGGCGGCGGCGGTCACAAGAATGCTGCAGGCCTGGGTATCGAAGGTGATTGGAACACAAAAGAACGCGAGATAGTCACTGCGATCAGTAACGAAATTAATAAATCTTCGACATAATCCTATCGGCTGAATATGAGGCGCTCACTTGAAGAATTTTGGCTTCGTTTTATTCGGTCGTACACCTATAACACCCCGATTGATAAAGGAAAATACCGTCTTTTTTTGACGGCTCTGAAATTCTGCAAATTTGACCACGACTCGCTGGCCGCAACTGCTAGAGACGGGCGCCGCTTCGTAGCAAATCCCGCTACTGGCATGTACCAACAACTTTACTTCCTCGGTGAATACGAGAAAGCAATCAGTAAAATTGCCTCTTATTTGATAAATCCCGGCGACACTTGCATTGATGTCGGCGCAAATTTCGGCTGGTATGCGACTTTGATGGCTCAGCTTTGTGGTCGTAACGGCAAAGTGCATGCATTCGAACCTGTGCCGAAAACTTTTCGCGAGCTTGAAAAAAATGTAAGCCTGTCAGAGTTCAAAAGTAATATTGCGATCAAAAAAAATGCGTTGGGTGATCGTCACGAGAACATCTCAATACAGGTCCCAAAAGGCGAGCCGTCCGGACACGCTTCTATCGCGACGAAACGCAGCGGCAATGACGAATCATTCAATTGCGAGATGCTGACGCTGGATGATTACCTTACAGATAATTCGATAGGAATTGTGAATTTTGTAAAGGTCGATATCGAGGGCTCGGAGATGATGTTCCTAAATGGAGCTAGCAGATTGTTCACGCAAGCGGTTCCGCCCGTGATTCTGATGGAGATGGCGCTCGAACAATCGAAACATTTTGGCTATCTGCCAAACGACCTCGTTAAGTTTATTCACTCGAAGGGCGATTACACTTTTTTCGCGGTGGATGAGCAACGCGGTTTGCTCACGCAAATTTACGGTTTTGCCGACGAAGATATCGGCGCAAATGTATTCTGCATTCCCGGTGGTGTGTCAATCGATCCGATCCGTGAGATGATCGAAAACTGATCGAGTATGCCGACTGAAAAACGTTACAAATGGCGGCGTGAAGATTATCGTGAGAAAACGCACGGCCTGTTGATGCTAAACATCGGCGACGGCAAAGGCAAAACAACCGCGGCGATAGGAACGATGGTTCGCGCGGCGGGGCGCGGCCTGAAGTGCTGCATGATCCAATTCATGAAGTCGAAAACCGACCGCTACGGCGAGCACGACAGCCTAGAAAAACTCGGCATCGAGGTTCACACGATGGGCGACGGCTTCACCTGGGATACGAAAGACAAGACGCAGGACATAAGAACTTCTGAAGAAACTTGGGCGTTGTGCGTCGAAAAAATGCGTGGCGGCGAATATGAGCTTCTCGTGTTCGACGAGCTGCTCTATGTGCTGAGTTACGGCTTTCTCGATATCGACGCTGTTATCGACGAGATTCGCGATGTCCGCAAACAGCGGCCGCACTTGCACCTGATCTTGACTGGCCGAAACGTCGACAACGCGCTGCAAAAAATCATCGACGTTGCCGACCTCGTAACCGAAATGCGCGAGGTCAAACATCCGTTTCACGCCGGCATTTACGCGCAGCAGGGGATTGAGTTTTAGAAAGCTCCCCTCCTTACGAAGGAGGGGTGGCAGCGGCTTCCGCTGACGGGGTGGTTCTTTCCGAGGCTAACGCCAACCAAAGCTGGAACTCCAAACACTTATGAAAACAGCCGTCGAAAAACGAAAGCCCAACGGCATCGTAGATTACACCGCACTCGCGTTGACGACGTGGGGCGTTGGATACTTACCATTGATGCCGGGGACATTCGGTTCGATGGTCGGCGTTGCGATTTACTTCGGCGTCGTCGCGTTTGATACGGCAGTCGGTGCAGAATTTGCGGCGGCGAGTTATTCACAAGAACAGATTACTGCAATTACGTGGGCGTCGAATTCTATTTTGCTCATCGCTTTCATCATCATCGGCATTTGGGCGTCAGGAAGAAGCATCGCGATGCTCGGCAACACAGATCCAAACGAAGCGGTCGTTGACGAAGTGCTCGGCACGCTGACCACGCTACTTTTTATACCGCAGGCAGCAAGTTGGATCTTTGTACTCGTTGGCTTTGCCCTCTTTAGATTATTCGACATTTGGAAGCCGTACCCGATCGACAGTTTGCAAACTCTGCCCGCGGGCGTCGGCGTTTGTGCCGATGACATTGTCGCCGGTGTTTACGCCGGAATGTGTCTCTCAATCGCGTACGCGGTTATGATAATCCTATGATCTATCACGTTTTACCAGGCGATTCGCTCGTTGAGGAGTTTAAGAAAACGAATATCGACGGCGAAGCCATCGTCTGCCGTGAAGCCTTGATCTCCGGCCCGATCGATGCAGATTCACTCGATGAATTTTGGCAGCAACGTGCGCGATTTATTTTGTCCGAGTACGGCGAAGACGAGATCGAATATCACGAGAAGACCGCCGCTGAGCTAAACAAACTTGCGGAACTTGAGTCGGACGACGAAGTAAACTTGTGGTTCGAGTACGAGCTGTTTTGCAGCGTGAACCTGTGGTTTTGCCTTTCGCTGCTAAATGAGACTGGTGCTACGGTCTATCGCGTAGAGCCAATCGGCCTTGATGAAGATAAACGCTGGGACGGATTTGGGCACTATGTCGCTGACGATCTAAAGGCGTGTTTTGAGATGCGACATAAGCTGAGCCAATCGGATGGCTATCTCGGCGCACAGCTTTGGAATGCGTATCGGCGAAAAGACGATCTCAAATTAAAAGAACTTGCTTCGATGGACAACGCCGCGTTTCCCTGCCTTAGCGAAGTTGTCGCTGCAGCAAATGAGAAAGATATTCAGCCGCTCGAAATTTTAAGAGTAATTACAGCGAAAGGCGAAAACGATTTCGGGAAAATATTTGTCGAGTTCAAAAAACGCGCAGGCGTTTATGGTTATGGCGACACGCAAGTTCAGCGGCTGCTCGATCAAATGCAATAGAAAGAAAGAAGTTTTTAACGCAAAGACGCAAAGGTTTGTTGATTTTTTAAGGAAAAGTAAAATTGGTTTTTTCCTACTTTGCGTCTTGGCGTCTCTGCGACTTTGCGTTAAAATTCCTGGCTCTAATCACTTTCCCTCGTATTCGTCATCCGGCTCGGTCGGTTTTTCGATCACTATTTCGCTGTCGCGTTGAAATATCCATCCGCGCCGCCAGAAATATATCAGTAGCAAAATCGTAATGAACACCATCAGCCCGAGCGTCAGAAAATAGCCGAACCTCGTGTTTAACTCCGGCATGTAATCGAAGTTCATACCGTAAATACCGGCAATAAGAGACAGCGGCAAAATGATAGCCGACAGCACTGCGAGCGTTTTCATCACGTCGTTGGTTCGGTTGCCGACAACCGCAAAATGAATATCGAATAGGCCGGCGACCAAATCACGATAACCCTCGGCGAGATCCGAGATTCGCAGTAGATGATCGTGAACATCTCGGAAAAACGGCAGTACGTTGTCAGGTATCTGCGGAAACTCGCCATGCGACATCCGGTAAATCACCTCCAATTGCCGTGACGAGATCCGCTTTAGCCGGGCAACGCTCCGGCGGACATCCATCACTTCGCCCAGAACAGCGTTACTGCCCCGCCTCATGTCAAAAACACGATCCTCGAGATCGTTGATCGCCCCGTCAAAATCATCGACGATCGGCATATACAGATCGACAAGCTCATCCAAAATATGATGAAGCAGATACGCGGCGCCACGTTTGCAGACAAATGTGCTGTTGCGAATATGCTGCTTGACCGTTTTGATACTGAGAAATCGCTGAACGTGAAACGTGACCACGTAATTCGCGCCCAAATATCCGTCAAGCTCCTTTGTCACGAAATTTGCTGGATTTGTCTCGCCGGGCTTGATGCCGTGAACGATGAAGTATAGATACTTGTCAAACACCTCGACCTTTGGCTGGTTGCGTGTCTCGACACAATCCTCAACCGTCAGATGATGAAAATTAAAGACATTCAGCATCACGTCTTTGGCCTCGGCAAGACTTTCCTCAGTTTCACCTTTTAGATCGACCCAGACAACATTGGTCTCGTCGGCGAGCAGATCCGGCAACTCGTCGCGAGTAAATCCCTCCTCGACCTTGTCGGCACCTTTTCTGTAGCAAAAAATTTCCATTCTAAAAGCTCCCCTCCTTACGAAGGAGGGGTGGCAGCCGCTTCGGCTGACGGGGTGGTTCTCTCTTCGTTGTCCACTCAATCCCTAAATGCTAAAATTACGGCAATCGACATAACGGTTTTACCACTGACTACCGACTAGTGTCTACTGACTACTGACTTCTGACCACGCTTATGAAAGTTTTTGTCGCAGATGACGTTAACGAAGATAAACTAGCGCCGCTGCGTGACGCCGGAATCGACGTTGTAAAAGAAGTGAAGCTCACTGCGGATGCACTCGCCGAGCGGATCAAAGATGCAGACGGCGTGATCGTACGCAGCTCGACGCACATTACCGCAGAGTTGATGGACGCTGCAAAAAACTTGCGTGTGATCGGCCGTGCGGGCGTCGGCGTAGACAATATCGATGTCGCGGCGGCGACCCTGCGCGGTATCGTTGTCATGAACGCTCCTGACGGCAACACGATCACGACCGCCGAACACACGATCGCCCTGCTCGTCTCGATGGCGCGAAATGTGCCGCAAGCTCACGCGAAATTGCAGTCCGGCGTTTGGGATAAAAAAAGTTACGTCGGCGTCGAGCTAAACAACAAGACGCTCGGCGTGATCGGCTTGGGGCGGATCGGCAAACACGTGGCGACAATCGCTCGTGGCTTTGGGATGAACATCGTTGGATTCGATCCTTTTATTTCAGCTGAGCAGGCGAAAGAACTAGGCATAGAACTGGGTTCGCTCGATGACGTTTACAAGCGCTCCGATTTTCTTACGATCCACACGCCCGTGACCGACGAAACTCGGGGGCTCATCGGCCGCGCGGCGTTTGCAAAAATGAAAAAGGGCGTAAGGCTCGTGAACGCAGCCCGCGGCGGCCTCGTCGATGAAGCCGCTTTGCTCGATGCGATAAATGACGGCACGGTTGCCGCGGCGGCGCTCGATGTTTTCGCGACCGAACCGCTGCCCGCCGACTCACCGCTGCTCGGGCACGCAAACATCATCACGACGCCGCATCTCGGCGCTTCGACGACCGAAGCGCAAGAAGGCGTCGCATTAACGGTCGCCGAACAGATGCGCGATTTTTTGCTTACAGGCACGCTGCGCGGCGCTGTCAACGCACCGGCAATGGCCGCCGCCGAAGTTGAAGTCTTTCGCCCGTTCATCGAACTTGCCGAAAAGCTCGGCCGCTTTCAGGCGCAGATTCTCGACGAAGCGCGCATCTCGGCAGTCGCCATCGAATTCACTGGCGAACTCGCCTCACGCGATGCGGCGCCCGTGACTCGCGCATTTCTCGCCGGTCTTTTGCGTGATGTTTCGTCGCGTGTGAATGTCGTCAATGCCTTGGCTGTAGCCGAGGAGCGCGGCGTAAAAATCACGACGAGCTACACGACAGCGACGCGCGGCTCGAACGCCGATCTAAAGGCCACAGTCGTCTCGACCAACGGAGAACAATCCCTCGCCGGCCGCGTCTTTGCAAACGGCGAAGGCCGCATTGTCCAGATAGGCGAATTTTCTATCGAAGCGGTTCCGTCGGGTGTGATGCTTGTGACAAAAAATCGCGACGTGCCTGGCGTGATTGGCAAAATCGGCACGACGCTTGGAGAGTCTGATGTAAATATCAGCAGCTTCTATCTAGGTCGTGAGGAAAAAGGTGGCGAAGCTCTTGCAGTCGTTCGCGTCGATTCGCCGGTCGATGAAAATGTGCTCGATGAGTTGCGAAAACTCGACGCGATCATTCTGGTCAAACAGGTGAGGTTGTAGTGTCTTGTCAGAACCGGGAACATTCGCGACTGGGTTCTTGCCAATCAAAACGCATTAATGCAAATGTTTCGTTGCATAAATCGGTGATATTCTAATCTTTTCCGATCTGAAATTATTATTTGGAGTTTCTTATGCCAAAAACATCTTCTCTCGACGGGTTTGATCCCTTAGCAGCTACTGATAGTGACATTGGCGAATTGTTTGATCAAGCGAGTCGCCGGGAGATCAACAATATCCTGAAATCATACACAGGCTACTATGACGTTTTTTCCGAAATGTTACAGAACGCGTTGGACGCCATTCAACAGAGACACCAACTTGGTGTCGACGGATACGAACCAAAGTTGTGGATAACTATTGATATTCCAAATGGTAAAGTTCGCGTTGTAGACAATGGCGTGGGAATGGATGAAAATGAATTCAAATTTTGTTTACGTCCAAATCGTAGTTTTAAAAATCAAACTGATTTCAGGGGCCATAAAGGCGTGGGAGCAACGTTTCTCGCATACGGCTTCTCATTCGCAAAACTACAAAGTAAGCAGCCGACCTCGAAATTTGCGGCGATTCTTCGACTAGGTCGTTCGTGGGCAGAAGATAGCAGCGGGTCAATTCCGCGTCCTAAGTTCGAGGAGATCGATTTCGATGTTCCGGAACTTGCAAAAGAACCATCTGGGACCGCAATCGAGATCGCTATTGGACAATCGTCGGGTGAACGGCCCAAACACTTAGCATGGATGGGCGCTACTAATGCCGAGCAGTGGTTAAGTGTGTTGCGGATAAAGACGCCACTTGGAGGCGTTTACCTTTCGACTCCGATTTTTCTGCCAACCGTTGAGCTAAACGTAATATCGCCCGAGGGTACTGAAACCAAAGTTAAGACGACAAACCCAGAATATTTCTATCCCCATGAAATCCCGAATTTGAAGACCCAATCGCTTCGAGATATTCAGAATGGTCTCAAAGCAATTTCAGGTGATTCGTCTACTCAATTCACTAAACTTGATTCGAAATAAAAGCGTCTTGATTGTATTTGGGATATTTGGGACAAAGATGAAATTCTCGCCGAAAATTCATTGTTCATGTCGGCCCTGGACGACGATCAAAAGCTCCTAATCGAACGACATAGCGTGATTGTCTATGCCACATTTCTGAGGTCGGCAAAAATATGGAGTGAGTTTAATGAAGATGTTTTAAAACTACGAAAGGGGCAAAGAATAATTCAGGGTGGTTTACAAATTGCTTCCGACTATATGCCGCAGGGTGACTTGTCTATTATTCCTCTAACCAGCACGATTGGATATCAAGCCAATTCTCACGTCATCGTCCACTTTACGGACGGTAATCCTGACCTTGGCCGGAAGGTGTTTCAACCAGAACTGAAGGACTTAGCCGACGATTTGGCGGTGCGTGCCGTGAATGTAATGAAACGGTTTCTTCAGCACATGAGACCTGATACAGGGGCAAAGACAATTACGCCAGACAAGGAATTACACGAATGGAAAAAGAGCCAAGAGGAATTTCGGGATCGTAACGCGTTATCTTTGGAATATAAGGGAAATGCACTTGCGTTGGTTTCAACGCCACAACAAGAACAGGATGTTGTCGCTCTGTTCCACGAATTAATTGGTTTAACGGTTCTTAGAGGCTATCGGTTTTTCGCTACAAGCCAAAGTGATAGATATGATTCGCTATTCTTTATGGAATATCCAAACGAAAACGAGATTTTGTATGATAAAACGAATAATCGACTAGGAATTACTAGGTCATTTACTTTGCCTTATACCACCGAACCTAAGGTTCTTGAATATAAATATAGCTTTGATAGCCTTGTTGAAGACTTTGACAAGGACCTGAAATTTGAAAAGCAAATTGACCTTGTTGTTTGTTGGCAAGTTGACAAGAAATTTAAAGAACGATTCTATCTCCAGAGCCTCTTAGTTGGAGACGAAGGATCAGCTAGAGAAGTCTTTGGGGCGACGCACCAAGTTTTTGCTGTCGGTTCAGGTTCGCACTCAAGTTTCGAAGTGATTGTCCTTGAAGATTTGCTGAAATGGATTCAAGATCCTCTTGATGAGGAAGCACGACAAAGTCGAGAGTATAAGGATTCGTGACATGGAATGAACTAAAACCAGCATAGCCCGCCGTCTTATGTTTCTTTCGACTTCCGTCTCTCAAACTCGTAAATCGTGAATTGAGAATCGTGCAGCGGAGCTAACTAAGCTTTTATCAACCTTTCTCTCCGCTCCGCCGTAAACTCTGCCGTCTTTTTCATTACTTTCTCACGCCCTTTGGCCCAGTGCGAAGGCCATTCGTCGAAGCTGATCTCGGAGCCGTCAGCGATCAATGTGTAGAGATTTTCAGCCGGAAAATCATTAAGGCGGATAGTAACTGGTTTGCCCTCAATGACGGCCTTAAACGGAAACTCCGCATCATTTGATTTGTTCCAGGTTATCGCTTTGGCAAAATAATCCTTCATTTTCATTCTATTCACAATATACTCCGCTGGAAACTAAAAGCCAAGCTTCTTGTCAACGCCCGCATTCGTGCGGTAAGAACCTTGGATGATCGCTTCAAACACTTCGTTTTCCGTCAGGCCTTCCGCACTTAGGCGTTGCTTCAGGAACGCAAAAGTTGGGCCGTTAGGCGAACCGTAAACGGCCATGTCACGAGCCATCAGTTGTTCGCGCTCGACCTCGCTCTCCATAAACGATCTTGCCATGCGGCGTCTGTCATGTCGATATTTCCACGCCATTTTTGCACGCTCCGCAAGTGAGATGCCTTCGCGTTTCCATTTTCTGTTTAGCTTTGGGATCTCGGCGAGTTCGTCCAAATACCATTTCCGAATCTCTTGGTTTGTTTTTGGCTCGTCCGTCAAAAGGGTTCCTCTGAAAGTGAAGCGGCTCATATCACGACCGCGAGAATGCCTTCGATTTTCAATTCACCGAGCCGAATTGTCAAATCATTCGGCGCAGTCACGGCCTGATTCGTGCCGCCTTCACTCTCAACTAAACCCTGTCCCGTGCTAATCTATAAGCTCAAGTGACGCAATATTTATGACTGAGATCGGCGCCTGTATCGGATGTCTCCTGATTAACAAACTTAGAATCCTCTCGTTAATATTCGCCGTGGTCATCACCCCTGGAACGGCTATTGGCTTGCGAGCGCAGACCGAACGCGAGATCGCAGCACGCTTCGCACCCATATTTTATCAGGCGCTCGGTAACAATCCGCGCAGTGATTACATAACGAACTTCGATTTTGACGGCGACTGGCGTGGTGACAATAACTGGAAGAATGTGGACAACAAGGCCTTCGCGATGCGTGCTTACGTTTATTACTCGCTTTGTGAGACGGCAACACACTATTTTATTCACTACGCGGTTTTTCATCCACGTGATTACAAAGGCGGCGCGAAGAAAGGCGTTTTGTTCAGCGAGTTGATAAAAGAGGGCGTTAAGATCGCGTCGAAAGGCGGCGAGCCAACAGGCATGATGGCTGAGGCCGGCGTCGCACACGAAAACGACATGGAAGGCGCTCTTGTTGTTGTCGATAAAAAGGGCGCGTCCGCCGACGATGATGTGGTAGCTTTTGTCGAGACGCTGCATCACAACAACTTTTCAGCTTACTTGCCGGCGAACGCCGAAAATTCTGCTTACAAACTTTTCAAGACCGATGGGCAAAATGTTCTCCTCTTCATCGAGCCGAAAGGCCACGGCATCGAGGCGTATACCGGCGACGAGAAACAAAAAGCTGATGACGTTTTGATTTACAAATTTGCGGGCAAAGCCGGCGACCCCACAAAAGCGAAAGACAAACGCGTCGATTACGAACTCGTTTCGATTCAGACGACTTTATGGGCAAGGGCAAAATCGGCAAAACCGAATGCGACGTTTGGTCTGGTCAAAGATTTTGGCAGCGTCACGATCGACATTATGCAGAACGGCAAGCCGGTCGCAAAAAAAATCGCGCTCGGCTCGCTCGCGTCGGCTTTTGACGGCAATACCGGCGGCAAGGACATGGCTCGCCCGCCGTGGGCGTGGTTCGACAACGATCGGCGCAACGACCAACTAGGGCTTTGGTTTTTCGATCCTGCCAAAATAATAAAGCGTGATTTCGGACTGCCCGATTCTTTTTCAACCGCTTATGTAAGACTGCCGTTTTGGGCTGCGAATTAAGATGGTGAAAGAAACTTTAGCCACGAATGCACGAATAAACCAATGTTTCAGATTCGTGCATTCGCGGCTATCCTTTTGAACCAACAGAACTGACAGCTATTCTTCAGTTTCCTTTACAAAAAGTTCTTCGAGCGATTGTTTGACGGGTTGGATCGAGATCAAAGATCCGCCGGCATCGCGTGTGATTTTCAACACGGCTTCGATGTCGGATTCGTCAATGATCTGGATCAACACTCCGTTTGGCTTCTGCGACAACGATGCTCCGGCGATGAATTCGACTCGTTCACGTATCGCATCAGCAGTCACGCCTTGAACACTAATCTCGAGCGCGCGCTGCTCGCCAGTATTGGCAAGCAAATCGCTCAGATTTCCGCTAGCCGCGAGCTTTCCATTGCGAAGAATTGCGACTTCGTCACACAACGCTTCGATGTCAGAGAGAATGTGCGTTGACATAAAAACCGTAACGCCTTTTTCGCGCAAACCCGCTATCAACTCGCGAATTTCGCGGCGACCGACGGGGTCGAGACCGCTCATCGGTTCGTCGAGGAAAACGATTTCGGGCTCATTGATCAGCGACTGAGCGAGTGCGACACGCTGCAGCATTCCCTTTGAATATTTGCGAAGCTGCTTCTTCCAATCTTTTTCTTCAAGTCCTACGGCGGTTAGCAAATCACCCGATCTTGCCACACGTTTTTTTACATCGTAACCGAACAGTTGACCAAAGTAATCCATCAACTCGGTCGCCGTCAGGTAATCGTAAAAGTACGGATTTTCGGGGCAATAACCTATCGTCGCGTGCATGTGAACATCGGCGATGTCACGGCCAAGAATCTTTGCCGATCCCTCTGTCGGAAACATAAGGCGCATCAACAGTTTAATCGTTGTCGTCTTGCCTGCTCCGTTGCCGCCGAGAAAACCAAAAATCTGTCCCGGCCGCAGGTTTAAAGTCAGGTCGTCGAGCGCACGCACTTTTTTCTTGCGCCAAAACCCGATTTCGTAGTCTTTCGATAAATTACTTATTTCGACAGCGTATTCCATAAACTCCAAAAGTTTCTAGTTTATAGTTTCTAGTTCCAAGTTTTTTTTTGAATGAACTACAAACCAGAAACTTGAAACAAGAAACTCTTTATCGGAACGGTATTCCCGTTTTCTTCGGGTCAAGTTGGACCGCGCAAGTATTGACGTCAAATAGATACGGTGCGTCAGTCGGATCGACAAGCTGATTTGCTTTGTTGATTCTAAAATCATGCGCGTCGGGCAACGTGATTTTTGCCAACTGCGGGTGAATTTCGCTGAGAACGTCTGTACAGCGTCCGCTTGTTTCCTTAAATTTCACGAGCGCATTATTTATCGCCTCGATCTCATCAAGAGCGGCAATTTGTTTGAGACGCAATGCTGCGGTGTTTTGAATATTTTCGTCCGTCGACTCGAGCATCTGCCGGTAGATTGCACGCGCGTTGTTTCGGCTACCACCTTCCGTTTTCATCGCGGCGGACATCATTTTCATAAACGGCGGCGCTCCCGTAACCAGCGAGCCTTGCTCGTATGTTTCGGACGCTTCGTCATAACGTTTTAGCTTCCAGTAAATGTATCCTAGATGTTGATACAACTGCCAATCGGCCGGATTATTTGCGATTCCCTTCTTCGCGATCGCAATAGCCTTTTCTGCATCGATTGCGGGCAGAACGATCGCACCGAACGAATACGCAGCCATGAATTGCGGATCGAGATCGGTCGCGCTGTTGAGGTACGGATAAAGGAGCCGCAGGTTAAATTCACGCAGATCGTCGATGTTTATAAATCCTTCTTTAGCAGCGATCTTACCGCCGAGATATTGCAAGGATCGCATCCAGTACCAGTCGGCGATCAGCCCGTCGAGCCCTAATGTAAATCCGCGCATCTTTGCGATATCGAATGTCGGGTCACCGTCAGCGTAGTCGGCTGGAAGTTCCGGTATTGCACGTTTGAGATAACCGTCGAGCGAAGTCGTCGCTGCAAAACCGGATGCGATAATGACAAGCGGTAGGAGAATATTTTTTAGCTTCGAGGTTGCGATCATTTAAAGTTGCGGCGGCTAAAGACCATTATCGTAATTGAAATGAGAATCAGATTGAACGCAACGGCGTAAATGAGTGCACCGACAAGCATCGCCAGCGGCGCGATCTGACCGTTTGCCGTATTTGAGATAAAACTAAAATTCGACAGATTCGGCAGTAAGTAATACACAGCGGTAAAAACGAACGTCGCTGTGCGAGAACCGAGGGCAGTTGCGAGCTCAAGCATTGAGTAGCTAAAATGGCCGATCACAAAAATAAGGAATGTTAGCAAAGCTGAAAGAGCCGGCGTCGAGAACGACGAAAACATTATCGCGACCGCCGTCATTATGGTCAGCTCGAAAAAGATCAGCAGCACTGCTGCCCAAACGCCGCCGACAAACTTCCCGCCGCCTACATACAACAACGCGAGCGTGAGGCCGGCACCCATTACGAGAACATTTACAAAAAGCGTGACGCACAGACCGAGATATTTTCCGACGATAAATTCACCGCGGCCGATCGGTTTTGAAAAGATCGAATAGACGGTTTTTTTCTCAATCTCTTTCCACACCAGACTTACGCCGACAAAAATTGCGATAAAAACGCCGAAGATCAAGATCGCGCTCAGTCCAAGATTAATTATGACGTGCGATTCTTGCCCCGCAGTCAGATCGCCCAGTAGCACGGCCGCCGCGGTGATCAGCAGTACAAAGACGATCAGGTTATACAAAATCCTATCGCGAACGGCTTCGCGAAAGGCGTTTTTAGCGATAACAAATATGTGTTGAATCATGCCGACTATGGCCAAAGCGACGAAGAGAATATCCTCCAAGGATTTTATCACGCAAAGACGCAAAGCACGCAACGAACTTTCTTATTGACCAAGCAATGTATATCGCTCTTCCGGGTGCAGTATTTGGCGCTCGGCGAGCATTGCGTAGAGTCCGTCCTGCGGATAAAGATCGGCCATCAACGGTATGCCGACGCCTTTTCGGCCGGCCTCGGCGGCTAGTCGCGCGCCCTCGGTGATAAATATCTTCCAGGTTTCAGCTTGTCTCGCGTCGATCTTCTGGGCCCGTGCGAAATAAGTTTCGGCTTCGTCTGACTTGCCTGTTTTTTCGAGCAAGACATAATAACGCGTCAATAAAAACGGCGAGTAAGGAAACTTTTTGACAGCGGTTGCGGCAGAATTTAGCGCAGATTGGTCGTCGCCATTCAGGCTGTGAGCGGAAATCAGATACGAGTAAGTTGCCGTTGTCCCGATGCCTTTGTCGATCGCTGCTTGAAAGTGCGAGGCAGCTTCGCCATAACGAGTATCATTGAAAAGTTTTGACGCAGCAACGTAATTTACAGCGGCATTTGCGTTATCGAATTTTTCGGCCTTTGCAAGATCGGCCAACGAAGCCGCGATTTCCTTGCTCGCTTCTCCGCGATACGTCATATATTGGCTGGCGGCTTTTAGCGAACTAAATAGCGCTAAGCAGATACAGGCGACAATCGCGACAGCAAGAAAGGATTTGTTTGCGAGTGGTTTGGCTAACCGTTTCGTAGTCAGCAACGCCGTGAGAAAAAAGAAGACGACGCCGTTTTGCACGAGGCGGAAAGAGAACGAGCTGAACAAAGAACTGAAGAGAAAAGCGGCAATTCCGGCGACGGCGGCGAGTTTGTAGACATTGATCGAATCTTTTAGAGACTTAGCACCTAGCCAAAAAACTGCGATCAAAAACACTGCGAAAATAATCGCACCGACAATGCCGAGTTCGACTGCGACCTGGAGATATTCATTGTGAGCACGCTCGGGAATCGCGTCTTCGTTGCCGGTGACGAGAGTCGCGTTATCAGACTTTGCGGAGAGAGCGGCCCTATATTTGTTGAACTCAACACCAAAATTATCTGCGCCGACACCGACTAGTGGATTTTGCCGCAGCATCTCAACTCCCACATTCGCGAATAGGATCCGAATATTTTGCCCAAGGCTGTTGCCCGGATCAGTTTCAGGGGTTGTTGCAATGCGATCGAATGTCGTGCCCTTCGAATCGTTCTGAGCAGTAAAGATCGGAAGCTGCGTAACAATACCTAAAATCAAAAGCATGCCGCCGACTAAAGCAAGTTTCTTAAATTGCGTTCGGCCCTGTCTCGTAAGCAAAAAACTGACGATAAAAATCCCAATGCCCCCGACCGCCGCGGCGAGAGATGTTCGGCTGGTCGAGAACAAAACTGCGAGCCACAACAGCAACGTTACGGCCATCGCAAGTGCCATTGTCAGACCCTTTGATCGGAGTGTAAATGCAAAAAAAAGTGGAATCAGCGCCGCCCAGACCTCGCTAAAACGACCATAGCGAAAGCCAAATGTCGAGTCGATATTTTCACGCAAAACATACTCGATCACACAGTTTATCGAAATTATCAGAGCAATGACGCCGAGAACATACACGCTGTTTTGGAAAAAGCGTCGGTCTAAAAGTGAGTTCGATAAGAGCGCAAAAAATACGAGATATACCGCCCAAACGAACGTGTGATGTAAAACCGAATTCGGGGATACTGCCCAAAAGATCGACGTACCGCTCCAGATAATGAAAGCCGCCATCGCAATGGTGACCGGCTTGATTTCAGCAAAAGAAAACTCGCCCTTCGCCTTTATAAAAAAACTCGTGATGACAGCCAACAGCAGCAAAGCTAAAAAAAGCTCCGGCTTCCATGGATGGCCGAGCAAAAGCGACGGCGCCGGAAACGGAACCAGCGGCGTGAGCAGAACGACCGGCCAAAGTGCGAGCAAACTAAAGCGTTTTATAAATTGTTCGGACGGCAGGTTCGATGTCATTCGTGAGTTAAGATAGCACAAAAAAAACGAAGGGCCGTGCTGTAGCTCCCCTCCTTACGAAGGAGGGGTGGCATCCCGATGTTTTTTATCGGGAATGACGGGGTGGTTTTTATGCTGCGCTGCGTGGGATGCGGTGGTTTGCTACGCGAATTTGCCGTTCTTCGGGTGTAGATTAGTGGAAAAACCACCCCGTCCGCCCAAAGCGGCGGCCACCCCTCCTTCGTAAGGAGGGGAGCCAAAAAAACGAAGGGCCGCAGAACGACCCTTCGGTATGTTTAATGGGAGTAGGTGGTAATTAGTTGTTAAGAACAACACTGGTTCCTGCCAAGACGCCACCGGGCGAAACCGTAAGGGCAGTAGCTGGTGTTGCACCCGAACCTGAGTACAAAACGCCATCCGTCTGGATGCCGAATGAACGGGTTCCGGTTGCCGTCACGCCGCTTGGTGACTGCGGTTGAGCAGCAAAGCCAAACGTCGAAGGAACGCCCGTCGCAAAGTCAGTCTTACCATAGGCGTAAATATAACCACTCTTAGCAACCGTGCCGAGCGAACCGGCTGCGGTTCCGATAGCACCTGCCAAAACCGAGTCGATAAGATTAAATGCAAGAAGATTTGCTTCGGTACCAAAGTTACCTGCGCCCGATGTTGCCGCATACGTCATCTGAGCACCGTGGAGTGTACGGCTAGCTGAAACGGCCGAACCTTCGTTAGCACTACGACGTGCAGCAAGCAGATTCGGGATAGCGATCGCGGCGATAATGCCGATGATCACAACAACGATTAAAAGTTCGATAAGCGAGAAGCCTTTCTGATTTTTCATTTTTTTATTCACAATCTCCTAAAGATTAATTTCTATGTACCTTTCCCAGGCCGCCATTATTAATTCAACTACCGTGCCATTTGGCCAAAAAACCGTGCCATGGCTTTAAATTGTGTAAAATCAATGTTTTAGTGAGAGAGGGAAATTTGGGGTTTACTGGGTTTCGGTCAGTTTGAAAGCTTTAATCACAGAATTTGGTAACGCCAAAATGAAAAAAATTTTCAGAAATCAGCGGATTTTACGCATCTGAGATCAATTGTTCCTCGGTGGGTCAGCAATTACCTCTTTCACATCAGCGTAATGGACGGTGTCGGTCGTATCACTCTT
>JANOGL010000320.1:0-2761 GCA_031405985.1 Acidobacteriota bacterium
ACGTCCTCAAATGAGCAGTTCATACCCTGACCGTAAAACGGCACGAGTGCGTGTGCGGCATCGCCGAGTAAAAGTGCTCTGCCATGCGAGTTCCACGGCCAGCATTTTATCGTGCCCAATTGTCCGGTCGGATTGTGAAAAAAATCCTCAACGAGCGTTGGCATCAGAGGCACGGCGTCAGCGAACTCGCGGTTGAAGAAATCGATGACGACATCTTCGGTGGTTAGTTGGTCGAAGGCGGCACCCGAAAGAACCACAGCGTCGACCGAAGCGCTCGCCACCCCTCCTTCGTAAGGAGGGGAGCTCTTATGTGCTAAAAACAGCGTACACGTAAAGCTGCCGTCAAAATTTGGCAATGCGATCATCATAAACTGATGCCGCGGCCAGATGTGAAGCGCGTTTTTCTCAAGCAAAAATCCGCCGCCGTCATCGGGCGGGATATGAAGTTCTTTATAACCGTGTTCGAGGAAAACCTGTGACAGTTGAAAGCCCGGGATGTCGCGTTCCATAGCGTGACGTACGGCCGAGCCGGCGCCGTCAGTCGCGATAATGGTTTCTGCTGCAACCATTGAGCCGTCATCTAATTTAGCTTCGCCGCTTTCACAATCGAAATCGACACATCTCGTGTTGAAATGAAACCTCACGCCGTCGTATTTTTCAGCTTCGTTGATCAGCGCGATATTTAACCCTGAGCGTGAGACGGAGTTTATATATTCGCCCTTGCGGCCTGAATACGGCAATAACTTTGTCTCGCCCGTCGGCGCGTGAATCATACGGCCATACATCGGGACGGCCTCGGCCAACATGTATTCGTCCATGCCGACCTCGCGCAGAGCCGCGATTCCGCGATCGGACAACGCAAGATTGATCGAACGTCCGGCGGCGACAGTTTCCTTTCGCATGTCGCCACGAGCTTCGTAAACATCGACCACGATGCCGCGTTTTGCGAGATAGATCGCAAGCAGCGAACCCGCCAATCCGGCACCGATAATTGCAACTTTAGGCATAGAGGAAAATTAAACGCAGAGTGCGCTTAGGACGCAGAAAGATCAAGCAAAACTCTCTGCGCAGTTTACGTTCTCTGTGTCGATAATACAGCGTGGCGCTTAATTCGACGAAATCTTCTCGATCTTGACGGCCGTGACTTTGAACTCCGGAGCGAGCGTGAACCGATCGCGCGTTGGGCCAGTCACATAGTTTAGGAAAACCGTCGGATCATGGAATGACGCGAAGAGCTCGGCTTTCTTTACCTTGTCGGTTATCTCGACCGGCAGGTCCGCGTGTCCGTAGCGGCTCAAAAGCCGGACGATCTCCCCATCGACGATCGATAAATGTTTTGAGTCCGCGGCCGAGATCATCAGATAATCCGTCGGCCGCAGTTTGACGTTATCCGTTCGCATCGTCATCGTGCCGGCGTTAAAGTGTTCCAGAACGCGTCCGGTCGTCAGCAAGAACGGATACTCGTCCGAAACCGTTTCCTTGGTCGGTCGATACTTGATGCGTCGCAAACTTGCGGTCACGCTGTTAGAAAAAGATTCGCCGTGCAGGATCTCGGTGCCAGGATGAGATGTGTCGGGACACGGCCACTGCAGGCCGTGATGTTCGATCCGGTCATACGTAATGCCGGAGCCTTGCGGCCAGACGGCGCGAATTTCGTTCCAGACGTCTTCGGCTGACTCGAATGCAAAATCCTCGGCAAAGCCCATGGCGGCTGCGAGCTCACAGATTATTTCAAGATCGGATTTTGAACTGCCGCGCGGTGTAACCGCTTTGCGAATGCGCTGAACCCGCCGCTCGCCGTTCATAAACGTACCGTCTTTTTCAAAAGACGTTGTGCATGGCAAAAAGACGTGGCCAAACTGCCGGGCGGTCTCGTTCATAATAAAGTCCTGGATTATGACCAACTCGATGTTCTCAAACGCCTTGGCGGTTTCGTGGGCGTTCGCATTCGATAAAAAAACGTCGTATCCGATCGCCCATAGCGCCTTTAATTTGCCATTGCGAGCGGCGTCCATCATCTGCAATTGGTTGAGTCCGGCGGCCTCGGGCACCGGCCGTTGCCAAACGCTCTCGAACAACTCTCGGCCGACATCGACATTAACCGAGCCGGTCAAAATTCCCGGGTCGCACCCCATGTGAGCGGACCCCTGAACGTTGTTCTGGCCACGAAGCGGATTCACGCCTGTTCCGGGTTTGCCAAAATTGCCGGTCAAGAGCGCGAGGTTGACGACCGACATCACGCCCTCTGTCCCCTGCAAATGTTCGGTCATCCCAAGGCCGTGCAACGACATCGAGGGCTTGTTGCCGGCATAAATGCGAGCGGCTTTGCGTATAAGGTCCGCGTCAACACCGCACTTGGCAGCGACCGCATCGGGCGAATAGTCGGCAACAAACGCCTTGAACTGCTCATACTCGTCGACACGCTTTTCGATGAATTCAGCATCGGCAAGGCCTTCGTCGATGATCGCGTGCGCGAGCGCGTTGAATATCAAAATATTTGTCCCGGCCCGCAGCTGCAGATGCACATCGGCGTATTTTGTCATCTCGGTATTTCGCGGGTCTATGACGATCAGTCTGGTGCCGTACTTGATCACCGCCTGTTTAATGCGGGCGCCTGGATTAGGGTGATTCTCAGTCGGATTTGCACCGCATAGCATTATCGTCCTCGCGCGCTCGATGTCATCAAACGAATTCGTCATCGCCCCCGTGCCGATCATCATTTTCATCGCTGCGGCTGACGGCGTGTGGCAAACGCGGGCGC